>JAHFMA010000046.1 GCA_023264475.1 Candidatus Parcubacteria bacterium
TTCGACGCGCGGCGGGATCGGGCCGGAATTGGCGAATGGCCCGACGGTGCGCAGGACACGGCCGGAGAGCGACGGGGACGAGGCGATCTTGATGACGCGCGAGATCTCGGCCGTGCTGCCGGACACGTTGGATTCTGAAGGGCGGTCGGCTGCGACGGTGCCTGAGATCGTGATCTGCGGATTGACCACAGGCGTGCCGGCCGATCCCCTGTCGATCGGCGTGACCACGAAGGACAAGCGGCCCTTGCCGCCAGCCGGCACAGAGGCAAAGCCGGAGGTCGTCTGCTGGTTCCATACGATATCGTCGGTGAGCGAGCGGAAATATCCATCCAACGAAGTGACGTTGGCCTTGTCGTAAGCTGAGCCGGTAAAATGCGAGGTCACGATCATGTTGGAGAGGGCTTCGGGCAGATTGTTCTCCCAATACATGTTGACGCTCAAGGCTCGGCCGAATTGTCCGACATATCCTCCGCCAGTGGCATCGCCATTCACTGAGATAGTGAGGGAGACGAAGGGCTTCTGGATGATCATGTCCCATTGGGTCTCCATGAAGGGAGTGCCGATCGCCAAATGATCCGCCTGGCTCTGCGAGCCGACCGTAAAATGGAAAGAGCGGAGCTCGGTATCTTCCCCGGTGACCTTGCCATGCACGACGAACGACCTAGTGCCGCCGGGCGCGATGTCGCCGAGCGACCAGACCGTGCCGTCGTTGGAAGCCGGCTTGGCAGAACCGGAATCGAAGGCGAATCCTGGAGGATAGACTGCCGAGATCAAGACATTCTTGAGAGTGCCGGCGGCATTGGACTTCACGGTGAGGTTGAGGTCAAAAGGCTGGCCGGAGGTGACTTTGCTGAGAGAGGAAGCCGTCAGGATGACTGGCGAAGAGTTGATCAGGACCTCATAGGTCATCTCCTTGGTGAAGACGGATGATGAGCCGGATATGCCGTAGGTGACCGTAGCCACAATGTCCTTCTGGAGATTCTGCTCTCCGAAGATCACAGCCTTGACCTCGGTCGTGGCAGACTCCCCTGGCGCGATATCGCCGAGGAGCTGCTGCTTGGAGTCCAGAGAGGTCGTAGTGTCTTCGGGGTCAGTGGTACCGGCTGGGAATCGGATGTTGAGATCGGCTGCCTTGAGCGTGACGCTGTTCTTGTTGGTCACCACGATAGAGATCGTGATCGGCGTGCCGCCGGGCACGGAGACCGGCCCGCTCATATTGATAGCGATATTGTCGGCAGAGATGAGGTTCGATCCATTCAAGAAGAGATAGGCGCCGACGCCGACCGCCAGGATGCAGAAGACGGCGGAGGCGATGAGGAGCTTGAGGGGGGCAGACATCTTGTTGGATTCGTAATGGTCGTTGAGGACGACAGGCTCGGTAGGCTCTTCGGGCGGATGCTCCCAATCGGTCTTGAGGTCGGTCTCGCCGGAAAAGACGCGCGTCTTGCGCCGAGTGCGGATGTCAGGCGCGCCCCTAGAGTAGATAGACCTTTTCAAATCCTCGATCTGATTGCGCTCCTGTGGCGGCATCGCTCAATTATACCTCATCAGAGGTGGCTTTCCTTGAGGGCCTTGTTGATGTGCTTGTTGATGAGGATGCGGGCCGTCGAGGCTTTTGCGATCAGGTCGGCAGTCATCTCAGATGAGGCGAGACAATCGGCGAATTGCGGCTCTTTGCCGATATAGCCTAGGACATGAAGCATGCGGAGCACGGCGAGGGATTCGATGGACCTGATCTGCTCATCAGTCAGGTCGGGAGAACGCGAGGCGAATCCTAGGCAAGAATGCACGATGTCAAAGAGTTCGGGGTGAGGTTCTTCTCCTTGAAGGAGGCGGCGCAGGAGGAGCGAGATGCGAGCGACTAGTTCCGCGGCAGGAGGAATAGTTCGGTTCTCAAAACCGGCGTCGGCGTCTGCTGACGCCGCGCCTGTTTCTCGCCGCCTTCGCGGCTCCGAAGACTTTTTCGAACTCGAATATTCCTCCTGCCCCGAAGCGCTGGTCAGTCTCCATAACTCCTTACCACGAACTAACGAGTACATGCCGAACGAGTGGTTCTGGACGTGGTAGCGGAGCTTGGACTTCTCGAGGCGGATGCCTTGCGCGGCGGCCATGACGAGTCCGAGATCGCGGGTGAAGATCGAGAGCATCTTGCCTGCCTCGCCATAAGGGCGGGAGTCGATGATGAGGCCGGGAGTGGTATGGATGGCGTGCATGGCACCGGAGGGCCTATTTGAGACCGAGAACTGCGCCGAACTCGATAGCGCTGAGATTCGTAGCGTCCTTGATGTCAGATTCATATTTGGTGACAAGGGTCTTGAGGTCGTCAGTGGCGACAAAGACCGCTTTGTCCTTCACAGACAGGCCTTTCTCCTTGCGCATATCCTGTATCTTGCGGAGGAGCTCGCGCAGGTCGCCTTCTTCCTTGAGCTCTGGAGTGATATTGAGGTCGAGCTTGTCTTCAGAAGCGCCGAATTTGACGGCTTTCACATTGAGCTCATCCTTGATGATGTCAGCGAGGCCCGCAGCGAGCGGGGCGGACGAGGAATAAAAGGCGCCCAACGGCTGGCGCACGTTGACCTTGGCGACTGTGCGGGCTTCAAGGCCCTTCGAGGCGATAGCGCGGACGATCTCCATGTCTTTAAGCAGTTTGGCGTCCGCCTTCCCTGCTTCCGGCCAATCCTCGAGGTGCACGCTCTCCTTGCCACCGCCGACTTGCTGGTAGATCTCTTCGGCGAAGAACGGCGTGAACGGCGCCATGACCTTGGCGAGAGTTACAAGGACGTAGCGCGTAGTAGCGAGCGCTTCCTTCTGGGTTTTGCCTCCCTCTTTGAAGCGGTCACGCGAGCGACGGAGATACCATTGAGAAAGATCGCCGATGAATTCGCGGATCATCCTTGTAGGCTCAAGGAAAACGTATTCGTCCAAACCGAACGTGACGCCTTCAACGAGCTGATCGAGCCTAGCCAATATCCAGCGATCGAGAGCGTCTGAGGATGTGTTGGAGGCTTCGACGGCCTTGTCTTCGTACATCTTGTAGAACGTGACGGTGTTGGCGGCGAGGTTGAAGACCTTCTTGATGATCTCGTCCACGGTCTTCTCGTCGAAATTCTTGGAATCGCCGGGCTGATTGACTGAGTACATCCAGAAGCGCAATGCGTCGGCGCCATACTTGTCCATCATCTCGAAGGGGTCCACGACATTGCCGATGGACTTGGACATCTTCTTGCCCTCGCCATCGAGGATATGGCCGAGGCAGATGACATTCTTGAAGGCCTTGCCGTGTCCCATGATCGCGCCGATGGCATGAAGGGTATAGAACCAGCCGCGGGTCTGATCGATGGCTTCGGAGATGAAGTCGGCGGGATACGCGAGCTCTTGTTTGCCGCCGAACAGGCCGAACAAGCTCTTCTTCTTGGGCTCGAAGGGATAGTGGTCTTGGGCGAACGGCATGGCGCCGCTGTCGAGCCAGACATCCATGACTTCCTTGGCGCGCTTCATCTCGGCACCGCACGCGCACGGCACGGAGAACTCGTCGATGTATGGGCGGTGCAGGTCGAGCTCGTATTCCGGATTGTGAGGGATGACGGAGAAATCGAGCTTGTGCCACTCGGCATTCGCCAAGAACTCTCTCTTCTCATTCTCTCGTAGAGCTACGGTATCCTTCCTGTTCAAGCCGGCGGCGGCGGCGATGAGGAGATGGGCCGGGCTCTCGTGCGTGATGATCAGGATGGTCTTCCCCTCATCCTTGCCCTCGATATCGTAGAGGAAGCCGCCCGTGCGCATCTTCATCTCAGCGAAGTTCTCTACCCCGTCAGGATGAGCGCCAAAACGATCGCGGTTCGAAAAATAGGCGATGTACTCGGATACGGGACGGCCGTTCCAGCTGCCGGCGCCGAGCTCTCGGATCCGGTCGTCGAAGATCATCTGCTCAGGCTTCCAGCCGAGCTTGTCCTGAAGGATGGCGGCGGTCTCGCGAGTGCGCACGAACGGCGAGACATATACGAGATCGAACTTGATGCCCTTGAGAGCCTCGGCTGAAGCGGCGACTTGGGCTCTGCCCTTCTCGGTCAGATGATGCGGCGCATCTGGTATGCCGGAGAGGATGCCGGCGATGTTGTTCTCGGCCTCGCCATGACGGATGACATAGTAGGTATTCTTGGGCTTCCTAGCGAGCTCAGCGACGGAGCCGACGATCTTGCGCTGGCCGCACTTGTCGCAGGACCAGACCGGCAGAGGCGAGCCCCAATAGCGCTCGCGGGATATGGCCCAATCTTTGACTTCGCGGAGCCATTCGCCGAAACGGCCCTCTTTG
>JAHFMA010000047.1 GCA_023264475.1 Candidatus Parcubacteria bacterium
AGGTTCGGAGCTTTGAGGGAGACGTGGCAGGAGATCGCCGGGCCTCCTTCGAGTGTGACGCCAGCCTCCAGCTTCTCCTTGAAGTTGGCACGGAAGGGTACACGGCTCTCGACCATATATTCCTTGGGGTGGGCATGGTTGGGATTCTCCAGACGGTCGATGATGCGACGATCATTGGTGAAGATCACCAAGCCGCTGGCCTCTTTGTCGAGCGATCCGACAGGGAAGACGCCGGCTGGCAGGGAATTGATGAAACCCTTCTGGCCCTTCCTAGTATCGAGCACGGTCATGCCGGCCGGCTTGTTGCAGGCGTAGTAGACGTAATTTTCCGGCTGTTTGCCCTTGCGGACATCGACGACGTCGGTCTCATTGACCTTGTCGCCGACCACGGCGAAGCGGCCGTTCAGGGTCACAGCCTTCTTGGCAATGAGATCGTCGGCGCCGCGGCGGGTGGCATAGCCCTTGAGGGCGAGGTATTTGTTGATGCGCATCGGGAACGCATTAGGATCCTTGGCAGGAATAGGGGACGGGCCTTTGACGACCGGCTTGGCGGCCGATTTGTGGAACGGGGACTTCTTGTATTCGGGCTTCCCGCTCTGGTATTTGCTGTGTCTCTGAGGTCTTGGCATGCAAAAATAGTAACATTTCCAACGCTTTTTGGCAAGATTTGGGATATTCAGCCTCCGTAATGGTGAGCCTGTTGCCTCGTCTAAATCCAGTAGGGCGTAATTATCAGGTAATCGAAACACCAATGTTAACAACTATCGCTATCATCCTCATAGGGCTCTGGCTCCTCGGTCTCATCACTTCGTATACCATAGGAGGCTTCATCCACATACTCTTAGTGCTCGCGATCATCCTCTTTCTCGTTCGCGTCATCCAAGGCCGCAACCCGATCTCAGGATAGGCATATTTGGGCCTCAACTAAGCCACATTTTCCCCATATTGCAACGTGCATTCTGGGGCTGTTTCTGCTATGATATAGGGACAAAAGCAGATAGCTTTTTTGTTTATACCTATCCCCGAACCCCCATTCATGGCCAAAGAAAAAGCTGAAAAGATCGACAAGAAAGCCGGCGGATATGACGCCTCTTCCATCCAAGTCCTAGAGGGACTCGAGCCTGTGCGCAAGCGCCCGGGCATGTATATCGGCACCACCGGTCCCGATGGCTTGCACCATCTCATCACCGAGATCTTCGATAACTCCCGCGATGAGGCTATGGGCGGCTTCGCCAACGACATCGAGGTCGCCCTCCTGCCAGGCAATCGCGTGCGCGTCACCGACAACGGTCGCGGCATCCCGGTAGACACTCACAAGCAGACCAAGGTCTCAGCTCTCGAGACGATCATGACCGTGCTCCATGCCGGCGGCAAATTCGGCGGCGAGAACACTGGCTACAAGGTCTCCGGCGGTCTCCACGGCGTCGGCGCCTCTGTCGTGAACGCTCTCTCCATCTACATGCAGGTCCTCGTCCACAAGGATGACGGCATATACATGCAGGAATACAGCCAGGGCAAGCGCAAGGCCGCAGTCAAGAAGATCGGATC
The DNA here is from genome assembly GCA_023264475.1 of Candidatus Parcubacteria bacterium. Classification (GTDB taxonomy): domain Bacteria; phylum Patescibacteriota; class Minisyncoccia; order Phycocordibacterales; family PALSA-1337; genus C7867-002. Next base: position 1,549 of record JAHFMA010000047.1, read on the forward strand.
GACCAAGTTCCATGGGACGATCGTGACCTTCGAGCCGGATGTTGAGATCTTCAAGGAGGGCGTAAAGTTCGAATGGAATCGCATCGTCTCCCACATGCGCCAGCAGGCCTATCTCGTGCGCGGCCTCCGCATCTCGGTCATCGACGCGCGCGAGCAGATCCCGACCTTCGGTCAGGACAACAGCCTATTTTATATCCGCGATACCGGCGTCGAGGCCCCGTCATACACTTTCTACTTCGAAGGCGGCCTCGTCTCGCTCATCAAGTTCACCAATCAGCTCCTCAAGCCCGGCCACAAGAACATCTTCTATGTCGAGAAGAAAGTCGAGGGCGTCGAGTCCGTCGAGGTCGCTCTCCAATACGCCGATGATGTCACTTCGCGCGTCATGGGCTTCGCCAACAATATCCATACTCCCGAGGGCGGCACGCATATCACCGGCTTCAAGACTGCGCTCACTCGCACTCTCAACGCCTATGCCAAGAATAACAATCTCGCCAAGAATGGTGAGGACACATTCACTGGTGATGACGTCCTAGAAGGCCTGACCGCCGTCATCTCGGTCAAGCTCCGCGAGATCCAATTCGAAGGCCAGACCAAGGCCAAGCTTGGCTCCACCGGCCGCCAAAGCCGCCAAGGACAGCGTGCTCCGTAAGGGCGCGCTCGAAGGCATGACCTTGCCCGGCAAGCTCGCGGACTGCCAATCCGGCGATCCTGTCGAGTCCGAGCTCTTCATCGTGGAGGGCGACTCGGCCGGAGGCACCGCCAAGCAGGGCCGCGACCGACGCACTCAGGCCATCCTCCCGTTGCGCGGCAAGATCCTCAACATCGAGCGCGCCCGCCTCGACCGCATGCTCGGCTCCGAGCAGATCAAGAATCTCGTTTTGGCCTTCGGCACCGCGATCGGGGATACTTTCGACATCACCAATCTCCGCTATCACAAGATCATCCTCGCCACCGATGCCGACGTCGACGGCGCTCATATCCGCACTCTCATTCTCACGCTCCTCTATCGCTATTTCCGCCCGCTCATCGACCAGGGCCATGTCTATATCGCTCAGCCGCCTCTCTACAAGGTCAAGCGCGGCAAGGAGGTCCTCTATTTCTATTCCGATGAAGAAAAGGCCAAAGTGCTCGGCAAGGAATTCGACGAATCCCAGGCAGTCATATCAGATGGCGACGACAGTCTCGACGAAGACAAGGATAGACTGCTCACGGCCGCCGACGCGCCAGCTTCTGAGGCTGAAGCCGAAGCTCCGACCAAGGGCAAAGCTGCCAAGGTCTCTATCCAGCGCTACAAAGGTCTCGGCGAGATGAACCACGACGAGCTTTGGGAGACCACTATGGATCCGATGCGTCGTATCCTCAAGCAGGTCACGGTAGAGGACGCCCAGGACGCCGACAAAGTCTTCGATATGCTCATGGGCGACGATGTCCCGGCTCGCAAGTCCTTCATACAGTCAAACGCCAAGCTCGCGAATCTCGACATTTAATAAGCGGCCCCACACCACATTCCGAGATACATCCGCAGGCGAATTTCTAGCAAGAAATCGCCGAGGACCGAAGAAAAATCCCCTGCAGGGGATTTTTCTGTTATCGAGGGGTGTGCGTGTGGGGCCGCTTCTAAACCGTCTTGACCTTGAGCTTCGATTGTCTCTTCTTGTCCAATTTCGGCAATTTCAATATGAGGAGGCCATGCTTCTCGATCGCCTCTGCCTCGTCCACATCTATCTCTTCTGGCAAGGACACCGCGCGGGAAAATGAGCCCCAATAGAGCTCGCGCATCAAGTAGTCGCCGTCTGTAGATACGCGCTCTTCTTCGCGCTTGCCGCGAATCGTGACCGTATCGCGGGTGATCGAGACATCTAGATCCTCCGGGCGCACGCCGGCGATCATGCTCTTGACCACGACCATGTCCGGCGTCTGGTAGACGTCGACGGTGAGCTCGGCGTCCTTCTCGGTCTCTTCCTCGACCCAAGAGACGATGCTCTCGCCGTCTTTGCGCACGGCTTTGACAGACGGCTTGGACTCGTCATCGTCCATGCGGACGGCTCCGGTGAAGCGCTCGAAGAATGATCTCTTGTCTTTGGCCATGGTCTTTGTGCTAATAGGATTTATTCGTAACGTACATTATAACCGCTCTGCCGGAGCGTTGCCACTGGGGATGTGCACTCACACCAGACGCGGCCGCACGGCCTTCACCTCTTCGAAGAGGACGATCATGATGACCACGGCGCCCCAGACCCAGCCGAAGGTCTTGAGAGTGTCGATGGCGCTGGCGTTCACGATGGTCAGATTGAAGGCCGAGTGCAGGGCGATGGCGGCGGTAGCCGCGAAGGCCCAGCCGAAGAATTTGGCGGCTTTGGAGCGATAGAAATTCCAGCCCAGCCCGAAGCCGATCATGGTCGAGCATACGACATGCACCAAGGTCGCGCCGATGAAGCGCATATTGCTCGTGCTCAAGCCTTGAGCCATATCGCCTTGGGCGAACGGGCCCATGATGAAGAGCGTATTCTCGAGAGCGGCGAATCCTAGCGAAACGACGATAAGATAGATCATCGGGTCGATCGGCTCGTCATAAGATCGGCTGCGCAGGGCTACCGCCGCCACGGCTACGAATTTGAGGAGCTCCTCGATGGCCGCCCAAGAGACATAGAGCCAAAGCTGGCTGAGACCCATGGTATTCACGTACTGCTCCAACGGGATCGCGACAATCACCGCGAGCATGCCGCCGAAGAAGCAGGCCGCGAG
>JAHFMA010000048.1 GCA_023264475.1 Candidatus Parcubacteria bacterium
CCCTCCCTACCGGACAAGTTGCCGGAGATCGTCTCCCACTCCTTCGCCGTGAAGACGAAGAGGCAGGAATCGAGCCCGGGCGTGACCACGACGCTCTTGCCCATTTCCTTGCGGAATTTGGAGGGCAGAGAGAGGCGGTTCTTGTCATCGATAGTATGAGAATAGGTGCCGATGAGCATGATTTTTCGTGAGTGATTTGGAGAAGTTTTACTTCATACCACTTCATCCCACTTGGTGGATATTTTATCCCACTTCCCTCAAAAAAGCACTGGATATCAAGGTGGATAACTTGTGGATAAGAGCGAGAAAGCGCCATAACCGGCTGTGCTGTATACTTCTGCCATGCAAGGAAGGACCTACGCGATACCGGACACTGCCATGTTCCTGGATCAGGCCTGGAGAGACGGCTCATTTGAGCTCCTCTGGGATCGCGTCGACGATGGGTCAAAGAACTGTTTGAAAAAGACTCTATATTGGGGCGGCTTGATGCTCTTGGCACAGGCCGGCATCTTCTGGCTCGCCTATGAGGGCGAATATGCTGATATCATCTCGGTCAGGAATTATCAGCAGATCGACGACATCGCGCACAATCGCTCGACGATCGCGACCAATCGCTGTTTGCTCAAGGCTGGTTCGAACTATCTGGATAATTGGAATCGTCTCTGCTCTGCCTATGGCCTAGGAGAAGGCTGCGGCTTGCCCAAAGAAAAATACGACCTGCTGAGCGCAGGTTTGAATAAGGATAATACGGTGTGTAGGCAGTAACTATTTCCTCGGCCTCATGAGCGGGAACATCTGAGTCTCGCGGAGGGGCTTGCCTGCCAGAGTCGCGAAGAGGCGGTCGCCGAAGCCGAAGCCACAGGTCGGCGGCATGCCGTGCTCGAGCATCTCGACGAATTCGTAGTCAGGCATCATGGCCTCCTTGTCCCCTCCCGCGATGAGCTTGGCCTGCTCTTCGAAGCGGGCGCGCTGGTCGATCGGATCATTGAGCTCGGAATAGCCCTTGCCGATCTCTGAGCCAGCGATGATGATCTGGAATTCCTGGACCTTGGACGGGTCTTCTTTGAGCTTCTTGGCGAGCGGAGCGACGATGACGGGATGATTGACCAAGAAGGACGGCCCTGCGATATTCTTGCGGCAATACTTCCAGAGGGTGTCGATGAGGCGCTCCTTGTTCGTGCCGTCGTAGGTGACCTTGAGATCGGAGAGCTTAGCCATCATGTCCTTTTCGGTGGCCTTGGCGATATCTACGCCGGTCTGCTTGCTGATCTCCTCGCTGAAGTCGATGGTGGGCCATTCGGCGGCAAGGTCGACGTTGTGGCCTTTGACCTCGAACTTGGTGGTACCGAAGACTTCGGTCGCGAGCTTGCGGTAGAGCTCCTGGGCGAGCTTCATGCCATCGCGATAGTCGGCGTATGACCAATAGAACTCGAGGTTGGTGAACTCCTGGGCGTGCTCGGGGCTAGTGCCCTCGTTGCGGTAGGCGCGGCCGATCTCGAAGGTCTTGGGGAAGCCGGCGGCCATGAGGCGCTTCTGCCAGAGCTCGCCCACTGAGATGCGAAGGTACACATCCATGTCGTAGTCGTTGTGATGCGTGATGAAAGGCCGTGCTTCGGCGCCGCCGGTGGTGACCTCGAGGGTCGGGGTCTCTACCTCCAGGAAGTCGCGCTCCTCGAAGAACTTGCGGGCCATGCGCCAGAAGGCGGCGCGCTTCTTGAAGATCTCGCGGGTCTCCGGCTCCATGATGAAGTCGAGATAGCGCTTGCGGAGGCGCTCGTCGGGATCAGTGATGCCGTGCCATTTCTCGGGGAGCGGCAGGAGCGACTTGGCGGCCATGGTCCAGCCGGTGACGAGGATGCTCTCCTCGCCCTTCTGGGTCTTGAACATGGTGCCGGTGACGCTCAAGAGGTCGCCGATATCTACAGCTGATGTGAATAGCTCAAAAAGCTTGGCGTCGAGGACGTCCTTCTTGAAAACAGCCTGGAAGGTAGATTTGCCGTCTTCGAGGACGACGAACATGATGGCGCCTTGGCCGCGGATGGCCATGATGCGGCCGGCTAGATTGACGGCCTTGCCAGACTTCTCATAGTCGGCGAAGCTCTTGCGGGCATCGGCGAGACAATGGTCGCGCGGGACCTCGGCTGGGTACGGATCCATGCCGAACTTCTTGATGAGGTCGAGCTTGTGGAGCCTAGTGGTTTTGAGTTCTTCGAGCGAAGCCATAGTGGGCGCGCTATTTGATAGCGGCGATGACGTAATCTACGGTGCCTTTGGGGGTCGGGACCTTCACAGTATCGCCGAGCTTGTGGCCGAGGAGAGCGGAGCCGAGGGGAGAGAGATTGGAGATCTTGCCGCGAGTCATGTCGGCCTCTTCGGAGCCGACGATATTAATGAGGAGAGATTTGTTGTCGCCTTTCTTCTCGAGGCGGATGGCGGCGCCGATGGTGACCATATCATGGCTCCCCTTGTGGACGATCTGAGCGTTCTTGAGCAGAGTCTCGAGGCGGCTGATGCGATCCTCTACTTCGGCCTGCTCTTCGCGAGCGGAGTGGTATTCGGCGTTCTCAGAGAGGTCTCCGAGGCGCTTGGCGTATTCGAGGTGCTCGGCGACTTCTTTGCGGCGATCAGTCTTCAAAGTAGCGAGCTCTTTCTCGAGCTCGGCGATCTTTTCAGCTGTCAGGTACTGGGTTTCTTGAGGCATATTGGTGTGTATTTAGAGAGTGTTTAGGCGCTCATTGTAGCACGTAACCGCGCTATTGGAAATACTCCGGCGCATGCTCGTGCATATATTCGAGCTGGGCCTTCATGACGGCGGCAGCGCCGATCAGATTGTGGACTGATCCGTGCTCGAGCATGACTGCAAAAGCGTAATGAGGATCCTCATATGGCCAGAAGCCGGTGATCCAGGAATTGACGTTGGCCTTGGATACGCCGAGCTCGGCGGTGCCGGATTTGCCGGCGGCCGTGGTCCACGGCACATTGAGAGCGACGCTCGTGCCTTCCTTCACGCCTAGGCGCATGCCCTCATGGACGATATCGAAGTCCGCCTTGGGCAGATCGATGACGCGCTCGACTTTGGGGCCTTCGCCCTTGATGATCGTGGGGACGAGGAGCGTGCCTTCATTGGCCATGGCGGCCACGGCTCGTATCACCTGCGAAGGCGTGACTTGCGTGCCATATTGTCCGATCACGGAGTGATAAGTGTCGCCGAGATACCAAGGCTCCTTGAAGGTCTCGAGCTTCCAAGCGGGAGTGGAGATCGTGCCCGCCGGACCGGTCACGAATGATTCAGGTATCTTCTGGCCAAAGCCGAACATGCTCCAATACTTGTCGATATTGGCGATGCCGAGGCCCTTCTGATCCTTGTATCCCCCGCCGACGATGTAGAAATAGGCATCGGAGGACATGGCTATAGCATGGCGCAGGTCGAGCGAGCCGAGATTCTTCCAGTCCCTGAAGACATTAGTGACCGCTGGATCATATGGATTGGGCACGGATATCTGACCGACCGTATGGATGATGGTATTGGGATCGATGACATTCTCGTTCAAGACGCCCATGGCGACATACGGCTTGACGATCGAGCCGGGAGTATAGAGGCCATCTACCGCGCGGTCCAAGAATGGCAAGTTCGGATCGCTCAAGGCGGCCTTGATCGCGGCCTGATCGGTCTTGTCAGACATGACCTGCGAGCTGTATTCAGGATAGCTGGCGAGCGCGATGATCTCGCCGTTACGGACATCCATGATCACCCCTGCGCCGCCGGAGAATCCGTATTGGCTAGCGATGCCGCGGATGCTGTCGAACAGGCCATGCTGGACGCGGCTGTCGATAGTGAGATCCAACGTAGCCCCGGGGGCCGGTGGGCGCACGACGCTCTCTGATACCAGCTTGCCGCGGGCATCTACTTCTACGAGGCGCGAGCCGTTCGCGCCGGTGAGCTGGCTATTGAAATATTTCTCTACGCCGGTCACCCCTTCGAAGTCGTCGCGATAATAGAAGCCGTTATTGTCCTTGGTCGGATATTGCACGTAGCCGAGCACGTGAGCGAGGCCTGTGGTCGTCGCGTATTCGCGGCGCGGCACGGCGTCCTCGGCGAAGCCGCTCTCGGTGGTCGAAGCCGGCGTAGCCGAAGGCGCATTCCAGACGAGCGGCACCCCATTCCTGTCCATGACTGCCCCGCGCGACGCGAAGATCGGGACAGGGCGCAGGACATTG
>JAHFMA010000049.1 GCA_023264475.1 Candidatus Parcubacteria bacterium
CGTTCAAGCAGTATCTCACTGCCTCTGAGCCGTACAAGCCGCTCACGCTCGGCTTCAAGCGCGATGTGGGACGCAATGCCCACGGCCGCATCACGGTCCGCCACAAGGGCGCCGGTCACAAGAAGCTCTACCGCATCGTGGATTTCTTGTATGACAAGAAGGACATCGTCGCTACGGTCAAGACCGTCGAGTATGATCCTTTCCGCACTGGCTACATCGGCCTCGTCGACTACAAGGATGGCACCAAGCGCTATGTCCTTTTGCCTAAGACCATGAAGGTCGGTCATACCTTCATCACCTCCGAGAAGGCTCCGATCGAGACCGGCAACCGCATCCCGCTCCGCAACATCCCAGTCGGTACTTTCATCTACAACATCGAGATCAAGCCGGGTTCCGGAGCCAAGCTCGTCCGTTCGGCCGGATCCTTCGGACAAGTCGTCGCTAATGACGCCGGTTACACACACATCAAGATGCCTTCGACCGAGATCCGCAAGGTTCACCAGGACGCTTGGGCTTCGATCGGAGCTGTCTCCAACGAAGAGAACCGCCTCGTCGTCATCGGCAAGGCCGGTCGCTCTCGCTGGATGGGTATCCGCCCGACTGTCCGCGGCACCGCCCAGAACCCTGTCGACCACCCATACGGTGGTGGTGAACAGCGCCAGGGCCGCGGTCTCCGCCGTCTCAAGACTCGCTGGGGCAAGCCGGCCGGCAAGGGCCAGAAGACCCGCACCCCGAAGAAGTACTCCAATGTATTCGTGGTCTCTCGTCGTCAGCCTGGTCGCCTCATGAGGAGCGGCTCGTAATCTCCACCATAGGATATGCAAAAGGAGAACAACCATCCGCCGCTGTTCAGATTCGTATCCGGCAAGATCAAGGGCATCATCGAATCCATCCTATTCTCGATCATCGGCGTCGAGCCATCAGCCAGGAAGAAATAAATCAACAAAAGGCCCCGAACGGGGCCTTTTTCGTACCTGGAAGGGAAAGGTGGTGTATTGACAAAGTGGTATTATATGGTGTATAATACTCGGCAAATTGGGGCGTTCTTTGAAATCTAACTTGCATTCGCTATAGCATTTAGCGCCCACAAATATGGGTTCTGGATGCTGTGGCGAAGAGTCCAGCAAAACATAAACTGTCTAGACGATAAGGAATCATAACTATGAGCACTATCAATGCCCCTGTTGTCACCGACGGTGAAATTGCCACGTTCAGCAAGAGGTTGAACGAGCTTTTCACGCGTTTTGTTACGAAACAAGTATACGCGAACCCTCAACAAGTTCTCGACGGCCTTCAGCGACTGATTGAGGGTAAGTCAGTGGAAGTCATTCCGACGATTGCGGGTGCAGTCGCGGCCGATCACATTATCGACTTCGACTCGACTCCCTTCACGCCAAGCGGTTGGTCAGTGCTTCCGGATACGGAACAGCTGACCAATCGGGTTCGTGGTCAGTTGAAATTCGACTCCACAAAGGTCGTGCTTCACCTGGATGACGGACAGAAGGGTCGTAAGTACACCGAAGGCAACAATCTTCGGAAGAAGCTTGCTGATGTTCCAGTCTATGGAGCCCAACTCCTAGATTTCTACCTCGCCTACCCGCACCTCATCCCTGAGGAGTGGAAAGATAAGGAGGTCTTCTTCTGGGGTACGATCTATCGCCGCTCCGCTGGTGGCCTGCACGTTCGTTACCTCTGCTGGGTTGTCGACAGGTGGAGCTGGGACTGTCATTGGCTTGACGATTTCGGCTGGGACTCCCACAGCCCTGCCGCGGTGTCCGCAAGTTAGTCCTTAGGTTTAGTCACTGTACTATTTGTACTCTGACTTCACCCTCACAGCCTCGTATTTACATACGAGGCTGTTTTCTTATATGTTACAATATCCCCATGAAGAGATCTCCTTGGAGGCACTTCAAAAATAAATGGTTCATCATGGGCGCGGCGATCGTAGCGATCGTCGGGCTGGTCCTCTGGCGCAATGGCCAACCCCAGCCGCCCAAGTTCGATGCTGCTGTGGCTGTAACCGGCGATGTCGTGGAGACGGTGAGCGTCACCGGTACGATCATGCCGATGGACAAGGCCGACCTCGCTTTTCAGAAGAGCGGCGCGGTCGCAGCCGTCTATGTCCGAGTCGGCGACCCGGTCAAGAAAGGGGATCGCCTAGCCATGCTCGATGACCGCAACGACCGCGCCGCACTCGCGGCGACCCAAGCCACCCATGATGACGCCGCTCGCGCCCTCACCCCGCAAGAGCTCGCCGTTCAGCAGACCGCTCTCGATAATGCCAAGAAGGACGCCGTGAATGCCGCTCATGACGGCTTCACCAAGGCCCAGAGCGCGCTCTTCAACTATACCGATGGTTTCTATTCAAATCCTCAGAGTTCGAACCCGACCCTTTCTATCCATACCGATACCTACAACACCCAATTGATCATGAACAAGGGCCGTCTGGATGCCACGGATGCGCTCAATCATTGGTCGGCTGATTTGTCTGCCAAAGACATCGACCCGACGACTCTCATTTCTAAGGCACGCGGATATGCTTCAGCTATCAAGTCATTCATGGCCGATCTGTCTGTCATTGTGAACGCCTTGTCTCCGAATAATTCCAGCCTGAGCCAGGCCGCGATCAATGCCTACGTCGCTTCCATGAATAGCGGCCTTACGGCCCTCAATGCGGCGATCGACGCCATCTCCGCTGCACAAGCCTCGCTTTCCGCGGCCAAGTCCAACTATGACCTCAAGCTGTCCGGCAGCTCCTCGCAGTCCATCGCCGCTCTCTCGGCGAAGGTCTCGCAGGCTCAGGCCGCTCTCGATCAGGATGTTCTCGTCTCGCCTATCGCCGGGATCGTCGCCAAGGCTGACCCCAATGTCGGCGAGTTCGTCTCTGCCGGCCAAGGCGCTTTCACGGTCCAGAACAGCGCTTTCAAGATTGAGGCGCATGTCCCCGAAGCCGACATCGCCAAGATATCCTTCGGCGATGCCGCTTCCAGCACTTTGGATGCCTATGGCTCTGATCTAGATTTCCCGGCGCAGGTGTCCTCCATCGATCCGGCTGAGATCGTCCTCGAGGGCGTGCCGACCTACAAGGTCACGTTCCTTTTCGTGAATCCTGACAATCGTATCCGCTCCGGCATGACCGCGAACCTAGATATCCATACCCGCGAGCGCCACGGCGTGCTCACGGTGCCGTATCGCGCGGTCACTGATACCAAGGGCTCCAAGACCGTGCGCCTGGTCTCCGCCGACGGCCTCTCATTCGTGCCAGTGCCGGTCACGGTCGGTCTCAAGGGCTCCGATGGCCTGATCGAGATCCTCTCCGGCATATCCGAGGGCGACAGGGTGGTGACCTATGTGAAGTAGATGCCCAACATCATCGAAGTCAAGAATCTCAGGAAGTCCTACACCGACGGCGGCGAGACTACGACCGTGGCCCTCAACAAAGTATCCTTCGACGTCAGGAAAGGGGAGTTCGTGGCCATCATGGGCCCCTCGGGCTCCGGCAAGTCCACGCTCCTCCATCTGCTCGGCCTCTTGGACACGCCGACTTCTGGCTCGTACCATTTCCATGGCAAGAATGTCACCGCTTTTACAGGCGACGAGCTGGCGGATCTGCGCAATCGCGAGCTCGGCTTCGTCTTCCAATCCTTCAACCTTCTGGCACGCACTTCGGTGATCGACAATGTGAAGCTGCCCCTGTATTACTCCGACATCCCCGAGCATGAATGGGACAAGCGCGCTCGCGAAGCTGTAGAGTCCGTCGGCCTCGGCCGTCGCATGGAGCACGCCCAAGCCGAGCTCTCCGGCGGCGAGCGCCAGCGCGTGGCCATCGCCCGCGCTCTCGTCACTGATCCCGAGGTCATCTTTGCCGATGAGCCGACCGGAAATCTGGATTCTAAGTCAGGCAAGACCGTCATGGCCATCATGCAGCACTTGAATGAGGAGCACGGCAAGACTATCGTCCTCATCACCCACGAGACCTCCACGGCTGATCATGCCGAGCGCATCATCCGCCTCATCGATGGAGAGATTGAGAGCGATGTCAGGGTCAGGAACCGCCTCACCGCCGAGGATGAATTCGTGAAATAGGCGTCGAAATCTGGACAATCACCGCCCGCTTCCTATAGAATAGATATTGAGAGTCCAACTGAGACCCATCGCTTACGCGAGAAACCACCCACGATGGGCCCAATAGACACAGAGCATATTTTGGCCAAGG
>JAHFMA010000050.1 GCA_023264475.1 Candidatus Parcubacteria bacterium
TGAACGCTGTCTTGGGCAATGGCGGTATTGGCGATGTTGAGCTTGTTGCATAGATCCTGCATGCCATTGATAGCAGATGCCGTTTCCTTGTTCTCCGGGTCGCATAGATCTACATGAACAGGCGAGTTCGGGTCAGTATTGAAGCCATTTGCTGCTGCGAGCGCCTCGATTTGCTTCTCAAGGTCGGCCTTTGTGGCGGTTTGAGCGGCGATGTCGCTGTTCAGCTTTTGGATCTTGTCTTTTGCGTCTTGAGATGTCGAGACATAACTACTCGTAAGCGATGTCAGGTCGTCTAACAGCGTGCTCTTTGTATAAGTTATGTTCAAAGGATCCACCAGCGTAGATTTGATCGCTACCAGGCGCGGATCGATGGTGCGCAGGATGATGTACGAGGTGAGGACCAGAAGGAGCCCGTAGACGGCCTTCTTGGCCTTGTCCAAGCCGGCGCTCTTCCCTGACCAGGAATCTGTCGTCATGTACTGCAACCCTCCAAAGACGATCATGAAGACGGCGGCTCCGGCCGCTATGAAGATCGCCAAATTGAAGGCGTATTGTACATAGGTCTGGAAGTCCACGTTTGTCACGGGGGAACCAGTCGAGGGGCAGGTGATCCCGCCGCCGGGGATGCAAGGAAGGGCTTCGAGCGGGGTGTAACTGGGATTTGCGGGGTTGTTCTTCGGGTTGCTGACGGCGGTAGAGTCTGTCTGGGCCAAGACGGCGGGTGCCTGTGCCAACGATACGCAAGAGATCGAGATCAAGATGGCTATGCTGATGTTTTTGAGGTTTTTCATATTTGTATTCTTGGTCAGTTTTGCGATCCGCTGGCGGCATTCCACAGAGCCTTCAGTCCAATCGAAGCCTGTTGGAGGATATCCTCGGTATTATTCACTGTCAGCATGATATCAGACGATCCTGCGCCTCCATCGGGGGCACGGAGGGTGATGGAGCGGTTGGGAGAGAGCTCGTTGTGCTTGATGCTATTGATCAGCCAAGATAGCGAGAGGTTGCCTAGACCGGAAGTCGGCGCATTGAAGCCATAAGGGACTGCCATCACAGCTGCTTCTCTGGAAGAGCCGAGGTACAACGTGCTGCCAAGGGCGTTGTTGTAGAGGACTCCATATAGCGGGTCGTCACGATAAAAGGAGATCGACGGCGACCCAGCCTCGACGGCCAAGAAGCTAGCGGAGCCAGCGCTGCCGTCTCGAGTCGAGACTGTCACTGATATCCTGTATGGCCTGGGCACGATGCCTCCCTTGATAGCGATAGCTTGGGCACCATAGCCAGATTGGTCTTGGAGGACGGAATTGTCCTTGCTCCAGGTGTAGAGGAGCGTCTTTGGGTCGTATTCTGTGCCGGATGAGTTGCTCACGTGCGGCATGGCGATGAATCTGGTCGTCTCCTGGTAGGCCACTACAGCTTTGCCGTGGAAGAAGGGAGGCACATAGCCGCCGGGCTCGACGACGATATCGACTGATCCTGAGCTGATCACAGCGGAGCCTTGGACGGATATGCCCTGGGGGGACACGGCTGTGACGTCTACGATCAGACGCTTGCCGGAAGCTGGGGCGTTCACGGTCACTTTGTTGAAGCCGATGCCTTTGCCGATAGTCTTGCCGCCCGCAACCCAAATGATATTGGCGGCGGCGATATCGATGCTATAGCTATGCGCTGTGATGGTCACGGCTTGGCCTGGAGATGGGGCTTCAACGGAGACGGAGACATCGAGTACCCCACTGGTGGCGGGCACGTCTTGAGCGAGCGCCGAGCCGGCCAAAGAGAGAGACATGGCGCCGGCTAGAAAGATGATAGGAGCGAGCAGTTTCATTAGACCTTATTTTATCAGATAAAAGCGTTCCTGCGGCATGTAGTTATGCACGTCATGCGGGTCGACCCGATCAGCCTGGTCGTCTGACCCCTTGGATATTCAGAGGTTTGATATTGGCGTTGCGGCTCCCCTGCATGACTGCGGTAGCGCCGGATACCAAAGATTGCTCGGCTAGGTTTTGTGGCTGTCTTGACCCATCCTGGTTGAGCGGCTGCGATGACGGTTGTAGCTGCTCAGCTTCTTGGGCAGCCGCGGATCCTTCAGCCTCCTCTCGCAAGACATCTTTACGGATATACCATATGTCCACTACCCAGAATGGCGCGATGCCCCCAGTGATCGCGTCTCCCAGATCTACCGCGAGCAGAGATAGCAAGCGCCTAGGCTTGTTGATGATCGGTATCCTGAATACGAAACAGAGCGCGATGATGAGGAATGGCGTGATAGCCTCCAATACCTCGCTCACCACCACTCCTGCGCCTGTGAGGTCGAGGATGATCTGGACGAAGTCGACGACGCCGGTGGCTAGGAACAGGACGATCCAACGTAGAGTCTTCTTTTTTGGGGCTTCTGCCATGCCGCCTATTATAACATCGCAGGCGGCCTACTTCCCTGCTTGCTCGAGGTCCTTCTTGGCCTGCTCGAGCTTGAGGACTTGGGCCGGATTGGTGGTGATGATCTGATCTTCTGTGTATGAAGCGCGGATCTGGATGGCTACGTGCTTGAGGCCCACGAAGAACATGCCTTCGCCGACGTCAGACTCGAGGAGCAGGTACTTCTCCTCGTCGGTCAGATTGAAAGTCTGCTGGATGTGGTCGATGACCGTCGGAGACTGCTTGAGCAAGATCTGGATGGAGGAGTTGGTGAGGATCGGCAGGCCATACGGGGACTTCAAGAAGTCGTCCACGTCTTGGGTGATGGTCGCGATGCCGAGGAAATATTTGCGGCCGCGCTTGGCCAGTCCGTACAGGAATGAAGCCGTGTCCTCGGATTTCATCATCCACCAAGCCTCGTCGATCACCAGCAACCTCTTCTTCTTGACCTTCCTGACCGCGTTCCATATATAGTGCGTGACGATGTACATGGCTACCGGCTTGAGCTCGTCTTCCATGTCGCGGAGCGAGAAGACGGCGAACTTGTTGTTGATATCCACATTGGACGGGCGGTTGATGAAGCCGGCCCAGGTGCCCTTGGTGTATTTGGTCAGGCGCTGGACGAGCGAGTCGGCGCCTTCCATTCCTGCCAAGACCATCTCGAAGTCGGAAAGGAGCGGCGACTCTACGTTGCGGAAATCGGACTCGGGCGTGATGTCCTTGAGGGCATAGGTCTCGCTGATGGCGCGGTCGATGATAGCGTCTTCTTCTTGGGTGAGGCCGCCCAACATGATGCGGAACAGGCCGACGAGGTTGATGATGTTGGAGCGCAGTACGTCAGAAGCCGACTCATCCTCGGTCACGACCGGCAGGTCGAAGGGATTGATATGATGCTCGGAGTTGAGCGAGATATTGAAATACTTGCCTCCTGTAGCCTCGGCCATGTACTCGTATTCTTTCTCAGGATCGATGACCAAGACGTCCCCGTCGAACATGAGGGTACGGAGGATCTCCAGCTTGGTGCAGTAGGATTTGCCGGCGCCGGCTACGGCGAAGGTCACGGAGTTGTAGTTCTCTAGGGAGTAGCGGTCGAAGAGCACCAGCGAAGAGTTGTGGCGATTGATGCCATAGAGAATGCCCTTGTCGGAAGTCAGGTCGAAGGACACGAATGGGAAGACGCTCGAGAGCGGCGAAGAATTGAGCTTGGAATGGACCATAAGCTGGTCGTCGGCGATCGGGATGACGCTCTTGAAGCCCTGCTCTTGCTGGAAGAGGGCCGGCTTCAGATATACGAGCTTGGCTTCGAGGATGGATTTGATCTCAGATTCGAGCTTGTCGAGCTCGTTCTCATTTTCGGCGAAGAGCGTGATGTAGACGCCCACATCGAAGAGGTGCTCCTGGGCTTGCATGAGCTGGTCGCGCAAGGCCTCGAGGTCTTGGTAGGCGGTATCCAGAGCCGGGTCGCGGACCAGACCCTTCTCTTCCCTGCGGGAGATCTGGCTCTGGACCTCTGCGACCTTCTTCTGGAAATGGCGCAGGATCTTGGCGGTATCTACGGGATGCACGAAGATGGAGACGTTGAAGACCTTGTCCAGGTTGATGATCGGCGCGAACCAGCTCTCTTCGAGGAAGCGCGGATACGAGATGACGAAGAGCGTGCGGCCGACCTTCTCGCCTAGATTGATATCTTTGGGCGTGACCTTGAGGGCGGACGGGGCAATGACGTCTTTGAGCTCCAGGACGCCGGCCTGATAGATCTCCTCTGGGAGGATGGAGATGATCGGTGCCTTGTCTTCTTTT
>JAHFMA010000051.1 GCA_023264475.1 Candidatus Parcubacteria bacterium
CGATGATGCCGGTGGCGAAGAGCAATGGCAGGAAGGCCCAGACGGTCGCGAGAGTCGTTGTGGTGAGCACCCACTTGAAGTCGTTCAAGACGAGCAAGACGGCCTCCTCGGGCGTGAATTTGCCGGTATTGAGGTATTGCTTGGTGGCGGAGACGACCACGATGGCGTCGTCCACGATGAGGCCGAGCGACAAGATGAGCGAGAAGAGGGACAGGAAGTTGAGGGTGTAGCCCAATAGGTGCAAGACGCCGAAGGATACGAAGAACACCAGTGGGATAGCCATGCCGGCCACGAAGGCCTCTTTGAGGCCGACGATGGCGAAGAGGATGAGCGAGACGAGGAGGACTGTGATCAGGAAGTCGTGCGAGAGCTGGTCGAAGCTAGTGCGGACTTCCTTGGCCTGATCCATGGTCACGTCATATTTGATGCCTGGCGGGAAGGTGGCGATGGTCTTGTCCAAGGTCGAGCGAGCCGTATCGACGGTATCGAGGATGGAGGCGCCTTGGCGCTTCAGGATGGAAATGCTCACGGACTCCTTGGGGGCAACGCCGCCCACGGACAGACGGGCATAAGAGGTCTTCTTGACCGCGGTCTCGCTCACGCGGGCGACATCTTTGAGAGCGATCACACCGCCGGAAGCGGAATGCCCGACGGGTATGCCGGCGATGTCGGCGATAGCCGTGACACGCGCATCGGCACGGATCGGATAAGTCAGGCTCCCTTGCTCGAAGTTGCCGGCCGGGATGGCAGTATTGGTGGCGATGATGGCCTGATTGGCCGTATTCACACTGATGCCATAGAAGTTGAGGCGATCCGGGATATAGGCTACCTCGTATTCCCTCTCGTCGCCGCCGGAGATCTCGATCTCGCGTACGCCGGGGATCTTCTCGAGCTCATCCTGGATATCCTTGGCATATTGGCGCAGGGTGAAGCCGTCATATGGGCCCGTGAGCGAGATTGACCAGATCGGCGAGTCGTCGAGCGATATCTGGGTGACCACTGGGTCCTTGGCGTCGCTAGAGATGTCAGGCTTGGCGTCGCTCACCTTGTCGCGGAGCGAGCGGATGGCGCTATCGAGATCCTCGCTAGCCTGGAACTCTACCGTGATGGCCGACATGGAGTTGTATGAATTGGACGTGAGCTTGTCGAGGCCCTTCAAGCCGGAGAGCTTGGCTTCGATCTTCTTGGTCACGAATTCCTCCACGTCGGAAGGCGAAGCGCCCGGGTAGACGGTCGTGACGACGCCGATCGGGATCTTGACCTCCGGGTTGGATTCGCGGGGCAAGGCCAGGAAGGAATATATGCCCCAAGCCGAGATCATGGCGATGAGCAGGATGACCACGCGGAAGTTGGTCACGAAGAAATTGAGCCACATCTTGCGCAGCTCTGGGCGGAATGTCAGGCGCTCGAGATAGCGGCTGTCTGAGGAGTGTTCGGGGGGTTTTGACATGTCGTATTGGTCAATCGACGATGACTTCTTGGCCGGCTTCTATCTCATAGACCGGAGAGACGATGCGCATATCGTCGGTAAGGCCGGAAATGACCTGTACGAAGTCGCCGCGGACATCGCCGAGCTTGACGTCGTGGCGCTCGATGCGGCTCATCTGGGTGGTCGTGCCGGCAGTCACGACAGTGAAGACATAAGCCTCCCCTGGGGCGATCTTGAGGTCTTGGATCGGCAGAGAGTATCCGCTGCCGTCTCCAGCGATCTGCGCGAGATCGGCAGCATTGATCTTGACCTGGACATTCTGGCCGACCACGAGGCTTTGGCTAGAGCCTAGGACGCGGACATTGACCTCGGCCTTGCGGTTGAGGGCGCTCACGCTCGGAGCGACGCTAGTGACGATGCCGGTCGTGCCGCCCTGGATGGCGGCGCTGGCACCAACGCGAATCCTAGAAAGGTCTTCTCCGCTGACATAGGCTTTGACTTGGATGCCGTCTCCTCCTACGACGGTAGCGAGGATCATGCCCGGCGCGGCGTATTCGCCGACGCGGAGCGGCAACGCGGAGATGCGACCATAGATCGGCGAACGGACGATGGTCTTGGCGAGCTGAGCCTCGAGGTTGCGCACGGAGGCCCCGGCGATCGAGACGTCAGCGCCAGACAGAGACATCTTGGCGCCGCTCATGGAGTTCCTGGCGCCGGTGACGACTGCCTGCATGGCGTTGATAGCGGCCAAGCTCGAAGTCACTGCGATGTTGGAAGTATTGGAAAGCGCCATAGACATGTCGTCTAGGAGCACCGATATCTTGTCTAGGCTGGTCTGCGACAAGGCCATGGCTGCAGATATCTCTAGATCGGTCGAGGAGGCGCTGAGCCTCGCTACTGCTGGCTGCCAGGCCTGGAATATGGCGTTGAGATTGGTGCGCTCATCGCGGATGCGAGCGGTAGCTTGAGGATCGACGACATAGACATAGAATTGCGGTCGCGGGTCGGTATTGTTGAGGATGAGCTGGTCGATCTGGCCGTGGACTGCGCTGTCTCCCTTGAGATAGGCATCGCGGATCTTGTCCATGGTCGAAGTCCTAGAAGATATGTATTGACCCTTGATCTGATCGAGCTGAGCCCTGGTGTCGGAATTCTCGAGCTCGAGGATGGTGTCGCCAGCTGCCACGCTCTGGCCGATCGAAGCGATGATGCGCGCTATCGGTGCGCCGAGCTGGCTCTTGAGATCGGCCTGCGATTGGGCTTCGACAATACCGTCGGCTGAGACGGTGGAGGTGCCGCTGCGAAAGCTAGAGACATCCACCAAGGCCACGTGCTTTGTGTTGCCGGCGGAAGCGTCGGTACCGGCCTTCTTGCCTGCTGCTCGTCCGGCGATGATCGATCCGGCGGCAGCCACGAAGAGGACTGTGCCGGCTAGCACCGCGTGATGTCTAAGGTAGTTGAATATATTCATATATATGATGATACAGGGGTCAAATCAGCTCGCGCAAACTCCCCTTTTGTGGTCTTATAATCCTTGGCTCTTGAGGTCCTGGATCAGCTTCTGCGCTTCTTTGGAAAGCTTCTTGGGCATAGATACGTGCGTGACGATCAAAAGATCGCCCCTTCTGCCTTGGCCGCTCCAAGCGCCATGGGTCTCATATGGCACGCCCTTGCCCTTGACCCTCAATATCTCGCCGTGCGAAGTGCCGGCGGGGATCTTCACTTCGAGCTGACCGTCGAGCGACTCTATCTCTACTGTCTCTCCGATGAGCGCTGTCGTGAGCTTGACGGGCAGATCCATGACCAAGTCGAAGCCCTCCTTGCGGAAAGCGCGATCCTCTTTGACCCAAACGCGGACGATGAGGTCTCCGCGCCCTCCGGCCCCTTCTTCTCCCTTGCCGCCGACGCGCAGGCCTTGGCCGGTCTCGATGCCCGGAGGGATCTTGACCAAGAGCTTCTCCTTGCCGATCGAGATCTCTTTTTCGACGCCGAAGATCGATTCCTTGAAGGTCAGCTGGACATCGACATTGATGCTCCTGCCCTTGCGCGGACGGCGCCCGCCGCCGAAGAATTCTCCGAAGATATCGCCGAGATCGAATTCCATGCCGCCTTGGTTGAACTGGAATCCTCCTCCTTGCTGGAATTGCGAGAAGTCGAAGCCGCCGAAGCCTTGGGCGCCGTTGAAGCCCCCTTGCCCAGGGTTGAAACCGGGTCCGGCGGAGCCGTACATGTCGTACTGCTTGCGCTTGTTGTCGTCAGAGAGCACAGAATAGGCCTCGCTGGCCTCTTTGAACTTGGCCGAAGCTACCGGATCATTCTTGGTCTTATCAGGGTGGAATTCATGGGCCAGCTTGCGAAAGGCCTTTTTGACCTCGTCTTTTGAGGCGGTTTTGTCCACTCCTAGGGTTTTGTAATAGTCTTTCATTGTATTGACTTTGCGTATATTTTATGCCACACTGACACCAGTCAGTTGTTCACAATCTCAACAAAGGTCTCAAAATGTCCTATGTAATCTATACGTTCTTCGTTCTGCTGGTCTCGTTCATCATCTGGTTCGTGATCAAATTCTGCTGCTGCCCGAATCCGAAATGCAGGAGGATATGCAGCTCTGTATCGACTCCGGTCAAGGCAGATTCCTGTGATGTGGTCGTCGGTCTAAGATGGAGTTGCGGAGCTTGTGGGATGTCGCTCGGCTACCAGCCATTCGTCCCAGAAGATTGACCACGACTCTCGCCAAGGCCCTCGTTGGTT
>JAHFMA010000052.1 GCA_023264475.1 Candidatus Parcubacteria bacterium
CGTGCGCGAGAAGGCGACAAAGGAGATCCGCCGCCAGATGCGCCGCATCATGGATGCCAAATACGAGGAGGAACCAGTAGCTGCTGTCGCTGCTCCGGCCGAAGCGGCCAAGGAAGAGGCAAAGAAATAACGACGGGCCGAGAGGCTCGTTTTTGTTTCATTGAAATTGCGGCTGACTTCCGCTATGATGGGCAGGTTCCATAAAAATGCGCGAGTGGCGAAATTGGTAGACGCACTACCTTGAGGTGGTAGCGCCCATTAGGGCATGGAGGTTCGAGTCCTCTCTCGCGCACATTTAGAGTTAGAATACGGGGCGAAGCCCCCATGGTTTAATGGATAGAACACGAGCCTCCGAAGTTCGTGGTCCAGGTTCGATTCCTGGTGGGGGCACCAATGAGTGTAACCGGTGTGCTATTTCTGCTCCGGTGCCGGTTGGCCGATCTTTGATCCAGTCAGCTTGTTGACGACTTTGATCACCAAGAATACGGAGAAGCCGACGATGAGCAGGTTGATCACGCTATTCAAGAATGAGCCCCACTTGATGGCCCCCCAAGCGAAGGCGCTGAAATCCGGCTGGGAGAAGACCGTGGCGATCGCGCCGAGGATGATGTCTTTGACTAGGGAATTGATGACCGCATTGAAAGCGAAACCGATGACGACGGCGACAGCTAGATCAATGGCGTTGCCCTTGATAATGAACGCCTGGAACTCTTGCATGAAGTTTTTCATGGACATAGTATAAACCGACAATCAGTCGATGCATAATCCGCGCTCGACTAATCAGCCACAAATCTGGTATAACTGAGCAACCGTCGGCCTACAATCGAAGAATCAGGTCGTCGCGCGATATGGTGCCTATGGTGTAATGGTTAGCACTCGGCTCTGTGAAAGCCGCAGCATGGGTTCGAATCCCATTAGGCACCCAAGATCAAGGAGCGACGCGACTATGATCTTGGAGTGTGTCGATAGATTCTAAAGAATCTATCGACCACCCAGGAATAACCACGACTATATTTTGGAGCGTGCCGGAAGATCCTTGAAGGATCTTCCGGCCACCCCAAGTATTGACTTTATATCAATTTCTGTTATGATAGTGCCACTGACTCGATCTCAAGGTTTCCTTTCGGGAGAACTCTCTCAAAACGGCTAAGCTCTGGGATATAAACACCAGACGGAGTTATGGGGGCTGAAATCCTCCTGGATAAACATATGTATAAGAAACCATTCCATGGCCGTTCTAACGGCTCACATTCTAATCGCCCGTTCTCGAATCGTGGACCTTCCCACGGCGGACAGCGAGGCGGCAACCGCGGCGGACGCGGCAACTTCGGCTCGTATATCGATCCGTCCAAATTCATCAACAAAGCCGTCATCACCGAGACGGTCGAGCACTTCGTGCCTGAGCATAAGTTCGAGGACTTCAAGATCGGAGAGGGCATCAAGCGCGCTGTTATAGCCAAGGGCTACAAAGCTCCCAGCCCGATCCAAGACCGCGTGATCCCGTATATCCTCCAAGGCCAGGACGTCGTCGGCCTCGCCAACACCGGCACCGGCAAGACTGCGGCCTTCCTCATTCCGCTCATCGATAAGGTCATCAATGACCCCAAGAAGCAGGTCCTGATCATCGCTCCGACCCGCGAGCTCGCCATCCAGATCGAACAGGAGCTCAAGTCCTTCACCAAGGGCATGAAGATCTATTCAGTTTGCTGCGTCGGCGGCGCCAATATCGTCCCGCAGATCCGCCAGCTCCGTTTCCTCAATAATTTCGTGATTGGCACTCCAGGCCGCCTCAAGGATCTCATTAGCACCGGCAAGATCATTCTCGCCAATTACAGCACTCTAGTCCTCGACGAGGCCGATCGCATGCTCGATATGGGCTTCATCGTCGATATGCGCTTCATCATGGCCGGCATGCCCAAGCCTCGCCATACTCTGCTCTTCTCGGCCACGCTCTCGCCCGAGATCGAGAAGCTCATCAAGGAGTTCCTCCATGAGCCGGTCCGCATCTCTGTGAAGAGCCGCGACACCTCCAAGAACGTCGACCAAGACATCGTCCGCGTCATGCCAGGCAAGAACAAGCTCGATGTCCTCCGCGACCTCTTGTCCCAGAAGGAGTTCAGCAAGGTCCTCGTCTTCGGCAAGACCAAGCACGGCGTCGAGAAGCTCTCCAAGCTCCTCATCGAGAGGGGATTCAAGGCTGAGTCCATCCACGGCAACAAGAACCATTCCAAGCGCCAGCAGGCCCTCAAACAATTCAAAGAGAATCAGCTCCAGGTCCTCGTGGCGACTGACGTCGCCGCTCGCGGCCTCGACATCGCCGATGTGAGCCATGTAATCAACTTTGACCTTCCGGCTACCTACGACGACTATGTCCATCGCATCGGCCGCACCGGCCGCGGCGACAAGCTAGGCAAGGCTCTTACCTTCATCGAATAGAGAAGATATACTTCTAGCATGCTCACGGCCCAAGCCCGCCGCAATCTACGGTCCGACGCTCTCATGATCGCGGCTGGCGTCATCGTCGCCGCGGCCCTGTCATGGAGCGGCTGGATAGATTCCGTGCTGGCCGCGGCTCTGCCCATCCAGGTGGCGGCTTTCATCTCCGGGATGTTCTTCACATCCGCCTTCACGATCGCGCCCGCCTCGATCGCGCTCGCGCGTCTGTCCGTGTTCGCGCCGCTCTCGGTCGTGGCCCTCTGGGGCGCGCTCGGTGCCATGGTCGGAGATCTCGTCATCTTCTTTTTCCTCCGCGACCGCTTCGCTGCCGATGTCATGGGGTCGCTCAGGCCCTCGGTCATGCGCCATGTCCTGGCATCGTTCCACCTCGGCTTCCTCAAGTGGCTCTCGCCAGTCATGGGCGCCGCGATCATTGCATCGCCTTTGCCCGACGAGTTCGGCCTCGCTCTCATGGGCTTGTCTAGGACTCGTGCGGCTGTGCTCATGCCCATCTCCTTCGCTATGAACTGGATCGGCATATATCTCGTCTCCTGGTTCGCTCACTCGATCTAAGCCATGTCCGCGAACTATGATTACACCTTGCCGAGCGAGCTCATCGCAAGCGCTCCGGCGGAGCCGCGCGACAACGCGCGCCTTTTCATATACGACACGCGCGCTGACCGCGTCACCTTGGACGCCTTCATGAATATCGCCGCGTACCTGCCAGCCGATTCCTTGTTGGTCCTCAACGACACCAAGGTCGTGCCGGCGCGTCTCACACTCGCCAAGCCCACCGGCGGCAAGATCACCATCCTATTCCTGGCCAATGAATGGGATAGGGGAGAGATGATCAAAGGCCTGCCCGACAAAGGCGTCGAGCCGGGCGTCAAATTGTCCCTTGGCGGCTCGCCGGTCGTCGAGCCGAGCTCCCATGTCGATGAAGAATACTCTTTCAGATTGCTAGTCTCGCCGGCAGAGTTCGAGCGGCTATGCGAAGAGCATGGCCAAACGCCTCTGCCGCCCTATATCCATTCGCCCATGAAGGAATCAGACCGGAGACAGAGGTACCAGACCACCTTCGCGGCTAAGCCGGCTTCTGTCGCCGCGCCTACCGCATCCCTCCATTTCACCGAGCGCGTGTTCAAATCTCTGTCTCACAAAGGCATCCATACCGCGCCCGTGACTCTGCATGTCGGCCGCGGGACGTTCTCGCCGGTCACTGAGGCCATGAAGGATGCCAGTGCTCTGCATACCGAGCCCGTCGAGGTGAGCGTCGCATCCGCGAGCGCGATCGCTGACGCCAAGCGGGCAGGTAGGATGATCGTCGCGGCCGGCACTACCGCTACGCGCGTCCTTGAGTCCGCCTCCGGCCAAATAGCGAAGGGTGAGAGCTACAAAGGGGAGACCTCTATCTTCATCGCGCCGCCTTATGAGTTCAAGCTTGTCGATGCCCTCATCACCAATTTCCATCTGCCTGGCACCTCGCTCCTCATGCTTCTCGACGCTTTTTTGCAACAGAAGGGCTCCAAGAAGACCTGGCGCGAGCTCTACGAGCTCGCGATCGCCGAGAAGTTCCGCTTCTATTCTTTTGGCGACGCGATGCTGGTTGTGTGATTGTTCGGCAAGGACCCAGCAC
>JAHFMA010000053.1 GCA_023264475.1 Candidatus Parcubacteria bacterium
GGAGGTCAGCCTTGAGGGAGGTGCGGTAGCTCTTGTGCATGGCGAACCAGCGGCTCTTCCAGTCGCGGATGATGCCCAAGCGGTGTGAATATGGATGTACGGTGTGTGACATGTTATTTTTTGGCGGCCGGGGCCTTGGCAGACTTGGCTTTCTTGGCGATCTTCTCGGCGCGCGGCGCGAGCACGATCGAGACGTGGCTGGTGCGCTTCTTCATGGGGAAAGCGGAACCGCGAGACATCGGGATCGAGCGCTTGAGGACATAGCCCTGATCGACGCGGATCTCCTTGACGTAGAGGTTCGTCTTGTCGATCTTGAAGTTGTGAGCGGCATTGGCGACAGCCGAATCTATGAGCTCGTGGATAGGATGGCGGGCCTTCTTGGAAGCGTGAGTCAGGATAGTCTTGGCTTCGGCAACGCTCTTGCCGCGGATCATGTCTGCGACCAACCGCACCTTGCGGGGAGTGATCCTGTAATTCTGTAGGGATGCGGTGATCATGTCAGTATGCTATTTCTTGGCGGAAGCAGAGGCCGTATCTGCGGCGGCCTTGGCAGCCTGAGCCGAAGCGATCTCGGCTTCCTTGGCCTTGAGCTCAATCTCCTTCTGCATCTTGCCGCCGTGACGCACGAACTTGCGGGTCGGAGAGAATTCGCCGAGGCGATGGCCGACCATATCCTCAGTGACTAGGACCTCGATGTGATTGCGGCCGTTGTGGACGCCGAAGGTGAAGCCGAGCATCTCCGGAGAGATCTGCGAGCGGCGAGCCCAAGTCTTGATCACGCCGGCAGCCGCCGGTTTCTTGCCGGCGATCTTCTTGAGGAGTGATTCCTCTATGTATGGGCCTTTATTGAGTGAGCGGGACATGTTTGAGATATTCGGATATACCGTATATAGAAGAAAAATTAGCTCCGAGGAGCTTCGAGGCATAGTAGCAGAGCCGTATTTTTAAGTCAATACAGCGTCTTGAAGTCCATGATATACTTGGATGAACCGAGACAGAATATGGACGACTCTATCATATACATCATCCTCATAGGCACGGCTGGAGCAGCCCTATTATGCATCCTGGCGATCGTTCTCAAACGCAAGCTCTCTTCGGACGACAGCCTCAAATATGAGTTCATCACTATCATCGCCCACAAGTTCCGCACTCCCCTCACCCAGATCAAATGGACATCCGAAGGCCTGATCGCCGATGAAGCTGATCCTTACAAGAAGCAGCAGCTCTCGGAGATCCGCCTCTCCAATGAGAACTTGATCAAGCTGACCAGCACTCTGGTCGAGCTCACAGACGCAGCCGACAAGAAGAATGACAGCTACAAGATGGAGAGGCTGGACCTGTGCGCCCTAGCCAAGGAGGCCATGGAGGCTTCCAAAACAGCCTTCCACGAGAAGAACCTATTCATGTCCATGACCTGCGCCATCCCTGAGATCTTCGTGAAAGCCGACAGCGCCCGCCTCGGCTTCGTGCTCAGCACGCTCATGGAGAACGCTTGCTCATACACTCCCCCGGGCAGGAATATCGCCGTGGGCATCACAGCCACCAAGAGGCGCGCGGCGATATCCGTGGCCGACGACGGCATCGGCATCGAGCCCAAAGACCTCTCCCGCATGTTCACCAAATTCTTCAGGACCGGCAGCGCCCAAGCGATGGATACCGAGGGTCTGGGCATCGGGTTGTATCTGGCGCGCTCTATCACGAAGCGCCATAACGGCACGATAGAAGCCTACTCGGAAGGCGCGGGCAAGGGCTCGACTTTCAGCGTGATCTTGCCGAGGGTGAAATAGTCCTACTCATATCTCAGAGCCTCGATTGGGCTCTTTTTTGATGCCTGTCTGGCAGGATAGCCGCCAAAGACTAGGCCGATAGCTGCAGAGACCGAGATGCCAAGAATGGCGCCAAAGAGCGGGAAGATGTACTGCCAATCGAGCGCTAGGAAATGCGAGAGTGCGTAAGAGATGACGTAAGCCAAGCCAGAACCGAGGAGGATGCCGATCACTCCCCCGATGATGGTCAACAGGACCGCCTCGAGCAGGAATTGCGCGAGGATGTCTCGGTCGCGCGCGCCAAGAGCTTTGCGCAAGCCGATCTCACGAGTGCGCTCCGTCACTGAGACCAACATGATATTCATTATGCCGACCCCGCCCACGAAGAGCGCGATCGAAGCCACGGCCACGAGGAACCAGGTCAGAGCGGAAGTGATTGTGCCCAGGGTGTTCGCCAGTGTCTGCTGTGTCTCGATGGAAAAATCGTCCTTGGCTGGGTCGGTGATGTTGTGCGATTCCTCCAATGTCATCTTGATATAAGCGGCGGTCACAGGCACGGCGGCGTCGGAGACAGCCTGAGTGATGATGCGGTTGTAATATTTCTGGCCAGTCACATAAGTCATGGCCGTGGTGTAAGGCATGATGACCATGGAATCGAAATTGAACAAGGCTCCGCCGCCGGACTTTGGCAAGACGCCCTCGACGCGGAAATTGCGTCCTTTGATCTTGATGCTCTGATTCAAAGGATCCTGTGTGTCGAAGAGGTATTTGGCGACGTTGGCGCCTATCACGACAACGCTCGAATAAGAATTCACCTCGCTCTGGTCGAGGAACTGCCCTTCCGTCGGCACGAGGCTGAAGATATCGGCCATCAAGTCAGTGCCGCCGAAGATTGTGACCTGATAAGCGTTGGAACCGTAGGATGCGCTGTCCGAACCGATCACGACGGGCATGAGCGACTCCAAGCTGGGAACGTTCGATTTGTTGAGGAGCGCCGTGACGTCTTGTGGCTTCAGAGAATCGCTGTAGAGTGCCGCAGCGGAAGATGACGGACTGGTCGAGACTTGGCCAGGGATGATCGCGATTGTATTGGTGCCCAGACCTTGGACTTGGCCGAGGATGAGGGCCTGCGCGCCGGCGCCCAGCGACATGACCAACATGATCGCGGTGATGCCGATCACGATGCCGAGAATGGTCAGAGAGGATCGGGAGCGATTGGTGGAAAGCCCTTTGAGAGAGGTCTTGAGTGTGTGGCGCCAGGTCATCTATCCAATTATACCAGAGCGCCGGGCTCGTCAGGTGTCTCTGGGTTGAACTCGATGCCGTCAGTCTCGTCCAAGCCGCGCAACCTATTGTTGCGATTGATCTCCTTCTCGGCTTGCTCCGCAAAGCCTAGGAAGATATCTAGCTCACGGCCGGAGAGATTGCGCGGCTTGGTGTCCTTGATACAGAAGACGCCCACAGGCATGTTGCTGTCGTATTCGATAAGAGCTTTGCCGGCATAGAAACGTATATAGGGATCTCCTAGAACAAGTGGGTTGTCCATGAAATCAGGGTCTTCCAACGTATCATAGACGATGAACATGCCGCGATTGAGCAGAGCATGCCCGCAGAACGATACCTCACGAGGGCTCTCTTTCTGCTTCAAGCCCTGGACAGATTTGAACCACTCCTTATCGTCGGAGATGATCGTGATCGTAGAGATGGGGACCTTGAGCCTCTCCTTGGCTGCGCGCGTGATCTTGTCGAAGCGCTCTTCGGGCTCGGTATTGAGTATATGCAAGCCCATGAGCGCGCACATCCTGGCTCTCTCATAGACTTCCGTAGGCATTGGGGCTTTTTTCATGAAGATATATGTCAGCTAGACGACTAACGACTCGATACCGACGAACAATTCGACTTCCCCGTTGGTGCCGAACACTGGAGAGATCTTGAGGACGGCGTCGTAGAGCGTGCCGTCTTTCTTCTTGTTGGTGACTTTGACCAGAGCGGGCTGCTTGTCTTCCTTGATGGTCTTCCAAAGCTTTTCGTAGAAAGCCTTGGGCATGACTCCGCCCCAGAGCGACGGCCTGCTGCCTATGATCTCATTGAGGCTATAGCCAGTGACCTCCTCGACGGCGCTGTTCGCATATAGGATGACCCCGCTCGCATCAGTGATGATGATCTGATCGGAGAGGCCCGTGAGGACGGAATTGAGAGTGCCGCAGCGGGCGCACTTGATCTCTAACGATGCGTAGTCGTTGTCTTTTGCCAGAAGGCGGCTGCAATTGCTGCAGCGGATCTCC
>JAHFMA010000054.1 GCA_023264475.1 Candidatus Parcubacteria bacterium
GTGGCGACCTTGTCTCCGGTCTGGATCTGGATCTGCGGGAACTTCTCGGCGTTGGCATGCTCGACGGACCAGCCGGCGCCGGTGCCGCACATGGATATGTACATGATCTCAGCGAGGTCCTGGAAGGATTCGGGAGCGATGTACGAGCAGTTGTAGGCGCAGACATTGGTTGTGCGCGCGGCTTTGCCGGCAAACTGGAGGAGGCGCATCGAGGGCATGGCCTGTTGAGAGAGGATCGATTCGCGGACCTCTTTGTACTCGGCGTCGGTGAGCTTCTTGCCAAGATTCTCGCGCATGAAGCCCATATATCTGTCGACGGTCTCGATCCAAGTCTCGCGGCGGGACTCGGCATCGATCCATCGGGAATACGAGCGGTAGTATACGAACTCGCCGAGGGCATTGCGGAAATATTTCTTGGAGTCGATGGCGAGCTTCTTGACGTGCTCGGGGGCCTCGGCGCCTTTGGCGCGGAGCTTGGAGCGCTCTTCACGATAGATCACGTAGTGCTTGGCTGCCTTCACGAAGTCGGAGCGCATCAATTCGGCCTCGACGACGTCCTGGACGCCCTCGACAGTCGGCACGAAGTTCTTGAACTTGCGCTTGATGCGAATGAGCTCTGCTAGGACCTGGCTAGCGATCTGCGTAGCGTCCTCTAGGGAACCTTCGCCCACGGTATTCATGCCCTTCCAGACAGCGTTGGTGATCTTGGATACATCGAAAGGCACGAGGCGTCCGTCTCTCTTGATAATCGTAGGGATGGCGACGGTCTTGGCCGCTTGTCCCGAAGCGGTTTTCTTCTTCTTGGGCATAAATGATACGCAGATCTATTCCGCGATGATAATGTTATTTATAATATCGCTCCAATGAACGAATCGATCTCTTTGTTCCCATTCTACTCTCCGCTTTCTGACAAAAAAATGTGGATAACGCTTTAGAACACGAGTTGCGTGCCTGTCGCAATGCCCCAGTTGTCGGCACCGCCCGAATCAAGCTCCAAAACGTACTGGGCGGGACCGGGAGAATAGAAAACGTCCGGATATGTTTGTGGCGAAACGGCTCTCGCGATGCCGGAGACGCGCTTGTCGAAGCCGATCCAGACGATATCGAGGGCGAAGCGCATGTCCTGCATCCAAAAGCCGCGCGAAGAAGCTGAAGGGAAGGCGAAGATCATGCCGACATCTTCTGGCAAGCGATCGAAGCCGCCGAGGCCTCGCTCGAGGTCGGATGTGGTGGTGGCGATCATGGCATGAATGGCGCCGCGAGGGGTCATGATGTCGGTCATGACGCGCCCAAGAGGCGCACGGAATGCTTCGGAGGTCGTGGTGGCGGCCGTCGGCGCGTCAGGCAGGTGCAAAGGCACCTTGTCAGCGGCTTTGCGAGCCATCCATACGAAGATATATATAGAGATGACGGCTATGAAAGCGTATGACAATCTTGTAAAAGCCTTGGATTGCATCGTCGAGAAGTGGTGATACTATATGCGTATAATAACATAACCACTAACACATGAACCCAGTCAGCATTTGGCCTGTGATCGTCGCTTCTCTAGCGGCTTTCGGCATCGGATCGTTGTGGTATTCGCCATTCGTCTTCGGCAAGCAGTGGATGGCGCTCTCGGGCATCAAAGCATCCGACATGACCGAGGAGAGCAAGCGCGGCATGTGGAAGCTCTATGCGATCCAGTTCGCGACCTCGGTTGTGACTTTCGGCATCATCGGATTCTTCGTAGCCGCGATCGGCGGAGGCACGGCAGGCGACGGAGCTTTCCTCGGCTTGCTCGCATGGATCGGCTTCCCGGCCATGGCCGCGATCGGCGAAGCGCTCTGGACCAAGAAGCCGTGGAAGCTCGCTCTGATCACGCTCTCGTGCACGCTCATCTCTTGGATCGTCGGCGGCGCGATCATCGGCGGTTGGAGGTAGAGGGGAAGCCGGAGGCGGAATTTCGGATAGAAAAAAGCGGGCCTTATGGGTCCGCTTTTGTGTATCTGCATCAAGTGGTCTGACCACCCAAAGGATTCTGCTCTCTGTAGCTCTTCGCTCCATTAGAGAACAGGGCAAGATGCATCATGCATTCACTGAGGGAAGGGTCATGTTTGACTCTCTCGCCAGTGAACCACTTGTTATCTGGCGATAGGGCAACCTGGATCTGTTTTGGGAGATCCGCTACAAGACGTTTGTCTTCGATGATGCAGGACTTTGTAGATTCTGGAACTGCAGGGTTTTCGTTCATGTGACACCTCTTGGGATAAATAGATTTGAAACAACTGAACGCTGAGGACATTATACCACTTTAATTAGGTAAAGTAAAGTTATCCACAGCCCCTATCAGACCTCCCTGTTGAGCCATCATTTCGTGGCCTTGGACAAAAAAGGGCGGATTCAGGTCCGCCCTTGAGCTAGCGCAAATCATGCAGCCGTGATTTCCCTGTGGAATTTCTTGAGCCTGTCGGCGACCTCATCTGGCGGTTCATAGCCGAACATCTCCATCCAAAGGTGCTTCCAAGCGCCACATGTCAGATAATGATGCCAGAGATCGTTGTTCGTAGGGTCATGCTTGAACTCTTCTCCCGTACCATGGACATTCAAGGGAGAGTGGATCTGCTCCACCATCTTCATATAGAACCTCATGATCTTCCGCTCGGGTATATGCCGTGACTGCACAGAAACCTGGTTTGCTTCATTTGAATGAGCGATCATCCTAGTGTCCTCCTTTTGTTTTTGTTGCTGGGGCAATTGTAGCCTCCGTCTAGGCGCAGGACAAGGTTGGGTTGTCCCCACGGCTCAAGCTTGCGGTGCGTTCTCCGCGCGAGCCGCCACGGCTTCCCTGTCGGCTTCCCTTTCGCCCTCTACGACTTGGACGCCGATCTTGCGCTGCATCATGCTGCGGATCTCTTCGGCGAGCGCGGCGTCGATCGGATCGAGCACGATATCAGTCTCGTTCTTCTCGTCTTTCTCTTCATGGCCTGCGGAATTGATGATGACCCGGCTAGTGCCGCTCAAACGGTGCATGAGGCTTCGTTCGACGTCGATATCCTGCATCTGCCTGTATGGGATCGTGACCTCGGCAGTGCTCAAGAGGCCGCGCTTGAGCTTGAGGCCGAATTCTTCGAAGGTGAAGGTGAGATTCCCATATTCCATGCGGGCAACGATGATGCCGATAGCGCACATGATGAGGCCAAGAATGGCGAGGCCGGCAGAAGCCATCATGACGATGTTCGTCGAAGCAGCTAGCGCCGCGGCCTTGGCCATGCCGGAGGCGAACAGCGTCGCCGCGATCAATCCGGAGAGACCGCTCTTCAAGGCAAGGAGCAAGACCGCGAACAGGAGCGCCACCAAGCCCGCCGTCGTCTTGCGCGAAACCATGAGCATGTAGGCCTTGCGGCCCAGACGGTTCTCTTGGTCTAGAGAGATCATATGGATGAGGGTTTATTGCGCGCTCGGCACCATCTCGAAGTAGAGGTGTGCGATCTGAGCGCCGGAAGACGGAGCGGTCGTGTTCATCGTCACTGAGGTGCCGACAGCTGGCGTAGCGGCGGCTTGGTTGATGAGGGCGTAGGAGATCTCGCCGGAGACGTTGTAGGAGTCATAGACGGATTTGCCGGAGCCGGCTGTAGGCACGCCCTTCTGGGCCCAGTCTCCATAGATGAGCCAGCCTAGAGAATTGGGGACAGTGGACGCATATGAGTCAGAGATGGGGCCAGTCGCTCCCCTGCCGCCGCCCTTGGCGCCGACGGGAGTAGAGGTCGAAGCGCCGGTCGCTAC
The DNA here is from genome assembly GCA_023264475.1 of Candidatus Parcubacteria bacterium. Classification (GTDB taxonomy): domain Bacteria; phylum Patescibacteriota; class Minisyncoccia; order Phycocordibacterales; family PALSA-1337; genus C7867-002. Next base: position 3,763 of record JAHFMA010000054.1, read on the forward strand.
TAGGACCTTCAGGAAGGCGTAACGGCTAGAGCTGTTGGATTGCTGGGCGACGCTCACGGTCATAGCCTTGGAAACGGCGACCGGCGCGGTATATAGGTAGACGATGGTGTCATTGCCGAGCTCGGAACCTTGGCTCAATGACTTGGTATAGACGAGGTGCGTAGCGAGGTTGTCTGTGATGCTGGTCACCTTGTTGTCGTTGTTGCTGTTCAAGGCGACAGCGATGTAGAGCACCGAGCCGGCTGGAGGCGTGAATGAGGCTGTGGTGAGGGT
>JAHFMA010000055.1 GCA_023264475.1 Candidatus Parcubacteria bacterium
GGCGTCCGATGAGCGCGAACGGCCAAGCCTGCGCCTTGTGGGTATGGCCTGAGATCTGCAAGGTGATGCCAGCCGCGGCTGCGAGGTCGAGGCCGGATGGGCGATGTTTGAGGAGGATAGAAGGCTTGGCGCGATCGAGCTTGAGGCCGGAGAGGATGGTCGAGAAGAGCGGCTTGTTCATAGAATCATGATCGTAGACGCCGATGATCTGCATACCTTGGATGTCCACCATCTCGTCATGGAGGACGCGGATGCCGGCGGCTTTGACCGCCTCGACGAAATGCGCGCTGTCGCGGAACTCCTCATGATTGCCGGTGATGAAATATGAGCCGAGCGGCGGCTTGAGGGCCGAGAAGGCCGCCGCTGCTCCGGCTTCATCGACTGCCACGCCATCATAGAGGTCTCCCCCGACGAAGACGATATCCGGCGAGAGATCGCTCACATGCGCGACGACCTTGGCGGCGAAGCGCGCGCCGCGGACTTGGCCGAGGTGGATGTCGCTGACCCAGACAGCCTTCTTGCCATGCCAGAAGGCTGGCAAGTTGGGCCAAGAGAGCTCCACGCGCCTGACCTTGATGCAGGAAGCGTGCATGATGCCACCGATAGTCACGCCGATCGAGATGAGCGGCAAGAGGATCTGTAGGAGCGCTGTCGGCACTTCCCAATCAGCCAAAGACCAGACTCCGACGATGAGGGCGTAGACGCAAGCGGCGATGACGAGGTAGTTGAGGAAGGAAAGCCATACCACGGACGCTTTGTACAAGACGCGAGTGAAAAGGCTGTTCTTCTGCATAGAAAGGACAGAGGCGACCGGGAAAGACAGCGTGAGCGCGATGGCCGCGATCCAGAGGGTCTGCAGGATCGCCGGATCCGTGATGCCGTAGAGCGAGACGGCCGACTCTATGATGATGTAGTGAGCGAAGAAGAGCGTACTGGCGGCAAAGGCCGCAAAAACAGAGAACTTGATCATCGTGGAGATATTATAGCGTGACTGGCGTACGGGCACTAGCTAGCGCTAGACAGACAGGTAATGGCGCCGCCGAGCTGGCGGGAGCCGCTCAATGGCATAGCGGAGCATGGTCCGAGGCATGATATGGGCATTCCGGTCCAGAAACCCGATCAGGTCCTTGAGCGACTTCTTGCCGACTTCCCGGAGCATCCAGCCCGTAGCCTTATGCATGAGATCATGCCCATCGGCTATGAAGAGCTTGGCCAAGCGAAGCGTATCCCGACAGTCGCCCGCCCTGATGAGAGCGTATGTCGAAACCATGGCGATGCGGCGATCCCAGAGGCGCGCGGACCTAGCGAGCTTGTAGAGGATGGCTCGATCGTGAGTGTGGTGGATCAACCAATCGCCGAGGATATATGGCGCAGAGAGATCTACCAGATCCCAATTATCTATATGCTTGCGATTCTTCAGATAGAAGTCGACGATCGGTCCACGCTCTTCTTCCTCGGCGGATTCGTATCTATAAACTAGGATCTCCAGAGCAACGAGCCGGTGCTCATGAATGCCGCTCGCGAGCAGCTTCCGCACCTCAGCTAGCGGCAGATCTCCGTGCTCTTGCGCGACCTGTCGTAAAACCGGGACCTTGATGCCCAGGAATCGGTCGCCTTCCGCATATTCCCCCTTCCCTGTCTTGAAGAAGCGCCGGAGGATGGCGGCTTTAGCGGGGTTAGCGAGCCTGTTCAATTCTTGCACGACCACGCGGGAGTCCATATGACGAGGCGACCTCTTATATGGCACAATCCGAATAAGTTTGGGCACCGACCTTCCCTTCGGTGATGAATGCTGTATTGCCCTTGTTCCAGAATACAAAAGACTCATCCGGCTTAGCGTAGCGCGCGCCGGAAGCGGATAGCGCATGCGGGACCACGATATTCCTGCCATCGCTGAGCGTCAGGATCACGAACTTGTCGTCAGCCGGATAGAAAGTCGCGACAATGCTCTTCGACAAGTCGCATCTGAATGTGACGGTCTTGCTCGGAGATACGTAGCCTTGCGCCACGAGGATCCGGTCCACTAGTCCTGGCACCCAAAGGCTTTGGGTGCAGATCAGGCCGATCCCGATCACTATCAACACCAGAAGGATTATGCGGATCGTTTTCATCTCGGCATTATATCAGGATTTGGGCTTTACAATATCCAGGATCTAACTATAATGCTATGTGAGTCTTAGGTTCTTTCATTGCTCAATAGGCACGAAAGCGAAGTTTAACTCAAGGTTCACCTCGATATTACCGCTCCACGCGTAAGCGCAGCGCCAAAAAGTTTGGGACCTATAGGCCAAACGGTTATTGCCAAGATCTCGACCACCTAGTAGCGGCAAGCGAACGGTGGTCTTTTTTATTGCTTGCTGTGTGGTTCGATATTAGAACTATTTTAAAAAGTAACTATATATGGGAAATACCCGTCTTATCTCGCCTTAGTTGCCGGGCACAATCATGCCATAACTGAGATATTTTTAGCTTATGATACAGCGACTGGAGCACACTTATTCCCAATATAACTAAGATAACTCTAATTTCTGATGAATTTTTAAATAACAAAAGTACCATCAAAGAAATTCCCATTTGAGTCTTCCAGAACACGCTACCCCTAATTACATCTTCTCTCATAATTTTCAGAGATGCTTGCCGTTCAATAAATGATAAAATTTCTGGTCGAGAAATGAGACCCTTGTCATCAATTGACTTGCTACCAAAACTCATGTATTTACTTAAAGAAGTTTTCATATTCTCCAAAGAAAGTTTTTTATCTTTTTGAAAAAATATCCAGGCTATTGAGGCTGTTATAAAGTCACCCAATTGAAAACCAAACTCTCCAATAACGAATGACAATATAATGAATGCAATTATCCTCTCAGTCGTTGAAAATAGAAAAAGAATCTGAGGATTAAAACTTGTCCATATTTCATAAACACAAAAAATTATAAAAGCTGAACCGGAGATAAACTTCATTAATTCCGGCTGATACCTTTCGATTGTTTTACTTATGAGCTCCATAAAGTTAGTTGGCTGCGGGACTTGGATTCGAACCAAGATGAACGGTTTCAGAGACCGCTATCCTACCATTAGATGATCCCGCAAGGGTTATACAAGCTTTTCTGGCTATTCCAGAAGTACAGAGAGGATAGCGCAAAAAGGGCTGAGGTTCAAGGCGCCTCTACGTGCGATGCCTGGCGCGATGCGGCTTGTGCGGAATGAGAGTTCTGGCCGCCAAGGCCGGCGGGTGCCGGTGCATGACCAGCTGATATATGAGCCAAGAGAAGAAGATCGGCACGGACGCCAGCACTATGGTCCAAGTCGGGCCGAGCGCGTAATACACGAAGCCGGCGAAGATCGGCCCGATCGCCCAGCCGACGTCCTGGAAGAGATTGATCACGCCAGAGACCAGACCATCGTCGGCATGGTCGCGCTCCAGGGTGTGGAGCCAGGCCCACAGCGAAAGCCCCGCCATCTCGTCGCCGGTCGTGGCCAAGAAACCGAAGACCAGGAAGAGCCAGCTGAAGTTGAAGCCGGTGAGCGCGGCCGAGACCGCGAACAAGAGGAGCCCAAAGAAGACCAGCCGGCGCTTGTTGGCGCGATCGGCCAGATTGCCCAGCAAGAACCCCAGGATGAGGATGGAGAAGTCGAAGACGCCCAATCCTAGGCCGAGAATGCCGGAATTCGCCTGGCGCGCCATGACCAGCGGCACCACGAACCAGATCGCGCCATAGAAGATGCCGGCGGCCACGCCGGAGATGATGAGCATGCCGGATGCAGGGTCGAGCCGCTTCATGACCCTCAAGGTATGAGAGAGAGCCTGTCGGCGGATATAGGAATGCTGTGCGGGGATCTTCTCTTCTGCCGTAGCTTTCATATGGTCGCGGGGCGACAGCCACATGGCGACGAGGGCCACGCCAAGCAGGGCAAAGAGGATCCAACCGATGAGGAACGGGCTGAAGAACAAGACGAACGGCAAGGCGGCGCTAGAGAGGACTATGCCGATCGAGCCGGAGACGTCCTTCAGGGACATGAAGCGCCC
>JAHFMA010000056.1 GCA_023264475.1 Candidatus Parcubacteria bacterium
CAGGGAAGGAGTTGGCGGTAGCTTCGAGGTCGCCGAGGCGCTTGAGGTAGTTCTCGACGTTGTCGCGGCGCGCGCCTGGGCGCGCGCCGGAGATGGCGTCTGCGGTCTGGACGATGCGCGATTCGACGGTCTCATAAGGATATTCCTCATGATGAGCCTGCATCGCCTTGATGACCTCTTCGGGAGCCCCGAACTTCTGGAGGATGCGGCGACCGATCTCTACGTGCGTGCCGGCGACTTCATGGTCTAGGGCCTTGCCGATATCGTGGACGAGGGCTCCGGCCTTGGCGACTTGGACGTTGGCGCCTAGCTCTTCGGCGATCATACCGGCAATATGAGCCATCTCTACGGAGTGTTGGAGGACGTTTTGGCCATAGCTGGTGCGGAAGTGCAGGCGGCCAAGGATCATCAATATGCGCGGGTCTAGGCCTAGGACGCCACACTCATAAGCGGCTTGCTCGCCCTTTTCTTTGATGGTCTTGTTGGCTTCCTGACGGGCCTTCTCGGCGATCTGTTCGATGCGAGCCGGCTGTATACGGCCATCCTTGATGAGCTCGCGGAGCGCGATAGCGGCGGTGTGGCGGCGCACTGGGTCGAAGGACGAGATCGTGATGGCTCCAGGGGAGTCGTCCACCATGACTTCGACGCCGGTAGCGCGCTCGAAGGCTTTGATATTGCGGCCTTCCTTGCCTATGATCTTGCCTTTGACGTCGTCGTTGGGGATCTCGACTGTGGAAGACATGAAGTCCGAAGCCACGGAAGAGGCAAGCCGCTGGACGGATATGGCCAGGATGTCGCGAGCTTTCTGCTCGAGCATTTCCTCGCCCTGATTCTCGAGCTTCTTCATGCGAGCCAAGAGGTCCTCTTGGCCTTGCTTCTCGAGGATGGCGACGATCTCCTTCTTGGCGTCTTCGGCCGAGAGGCTAGCTGCCTTTTCGAGCGCCGCCAGACGGTCATGCTCGAGCTTGTCGGCCTTGTCTTTGATGGCACGGATCTCTTCGACGCGCTTTTTGACTAGGTCTACTTCTTTGTCTAGATCAAGCTGGCGCTTGTCTAGGAGATCCTCCTTCTTGATCAGGCGGTCTTCGGTCTGGCTGATCTTGTTTTCTTTCTCTTTGATCTCCGTATTGGCTTGGTTGAGCGCTTGGGCGGCTTTTGTTTCGGCTTCGGCGGTGATCTTCTTGGCATCCTCTCTGGCGGCCAAGAGCATCTCTTTGACTTCGAGCTCCATGGAGCCCTTCTTGCCCAGAGTGATGAGGTAGCGCAGGTAGTAGCCTACTGCGACCCCAGCCACTCCAGCCAGAGAGAGGAATAGTGCGGCTAATTTTAATGACATTGCGGTAGCGACCGCTCACACAGGACTAGGGTGAGATCAAGATATGATGGTTTTCTTTTCGGGGAAGCTGGCGGCTCATAAATTGGGTGTCACGAGTTCAGGAAAGCGTGTCGGATTTAATATTTGGTAACGGCTTCATGATATACCGCTCTTTACTTTTCTGCAACCGCACGATATATTCCTGAGGTAATCAACACCTAAATGCTCATACCTACAGTAATAGAGAAGTCTAGTTTCGGCGAGCGCGCCTACGATATTTATTCGCGCCTTCTCAAGGATAACGTCATATTCTTGGCCGGCCCTATCGATGACCATATGGCCAATCTCGTGGTCGCCCAGCTCCTATTCTTGCAATCCGAAGACGCCAAGAAGGAGATCAGCATGTTCATCAACTCCCCAGGCGGCTCTGTCACGGCTACTCTAGCTATCGTGGACACCATGAACTACATCAAGAACGATATATCCACGATCTGTGTAGGCGTAGCGGCTTCTGGTGCGGCCCTCGTGCTTTCGGCGGGAACCAAAGGCAAGCGCATGGTCCTGCCGACCTCTGAGGTCATGATACATCAGCCGTTGGGCGGCGCCGAAGGCCAAGCCTCCGATATTGAGATCAGCGCCAAGCATATCCTCAAGACCCGCGCTGTCCTCAACAAGATCCTGGCCAAGAATACCGGACAGACTCTAGCCAAGATCGAAAAAGACGTAGACCGCGACTTCTTCATGGATGCCGAAGAAGCCAAGAAGTATGGGATCATCGATGAAGTAGTGAGCACCAAGAAGCAATAGCCAGTCCAGCGAGCCTGATCGTCCGTGTTCGGAAGCCAATATGAGACGCCACCGTTTCTTTACCCCCGAGCCAGTTGGGAATCATGCCGAATTGATCATTCGTTCTGTCGAGCTGGTGAACCAGCTCCGCAAGGTATTCCGCCTAAGGGCCGGAGACGAAGTCGTGATATTCGATGGTTCTGGCTCGGACTATACAGCCGCGATAGCCCGTTTTGACGGCGCCGATCGTGTAGTTTTGGAGCAGAGGTCTACGGCCAGGAGCAGGTATATGCCGACGCGCAAGATCAGGCTTTTCACGGCACTGGTGAAGAAAGATAACTTTGAGACGATCGCAGAGAAGGCGACTGAGCTCGGCGTGACTGATGTCATCCCAGTCCTGGCCGAAAGGAGCGAGAAGAAAGGCCTGAATGAGAAACGGCTCAAAAAGATCGTCATCGAAGCGAGCGAGCAGAGCGGCCGCGGCGATGTGCCGGCCATTCATGCCGTGATCGATCTCAAGATGGCCATCGAATCTCTGGGCGAGGATGCGAGAGCAGTGGCCTTTCATACAGAAGGGGAGCTTTTTGACAGGAAGGATGTGCCCAACGATGAGGACGTCAGTGTTTTCATAGGGCCGGAAGGCGGCTGGTCGCCGGATGAGTTGGACATGTTTCACAAGCATGACGTGCCTGTGCGATGCCTAGGTCCGCAGGTATTGAGGGCTGAAACAGCGGTTATTGCCGCCCTTTCTCAGGTGGTGTTCAACGATTAGGCGATTTCACTTGGGGAGTGGTTTCACGCCTTCTGGCCTTCTAGGAACTCGAACACCTTATCATTCGTGAGCACAGTCTCGGCGTAGACAGCCGCGCGCTCGCGGTCGGCATCCTGGTAGTGCGCGACGATATGGCTGACTTCGGCCTCGATCTCTTCTGGGGTCGGAGCGATCTTTTCGGCTTTGGCGATCTCATTCAGGATGAGCTGGAGCTTGGCCTTCTTCTCGGCATTCGGGCGCCATTCTTTGCGGATGTCGGCGATCTCCTTCTTGGCATGCTTGAGGTAGTCCTCGAGCTTGAGGCCCATACGCTCGATATCGGCCTCGAATTGGGACTGGCTACGGTTGAGCTCGCTCTCGATGAGGATCTCTGGGATCTCGACTTTGGCTTTGTCTGCTAGGGCGTCAGCGATCCTGGCACGGCCTTTCTCGCGAGCGGCATTCTTCTTGTCTTCGGCGAGGATTCCGGAGAGCTTATTCTTGAAGTCAGGAACATCCTCAAAATCGCCGATCTTCTTGACCATATCATCGGTGAGCTCGGGGAGATTATCCATGATGGCTTTGTCGTGCTCCTCGGGCGTCATCTTGTCGTGGTCGTGGCCTTCGTGCGAAGCGTGCATCTTACGGACGCGCAGGATGGCATCCTCGATGTCCTTGGGGGTCACGGCGATATCGGCTGGGTCAGATTCCTTGTTCACTTTGGCGGCGATGGCCTTGTAGTCGGGAAGGGTGACCTCTGGGACTACGGCGACCTTGGCCTTGAATTCTATGGGGTTGTTGGCCGCGAGCTTGGTGACATGGATGGCAGGCTTGCCGATGACGTCGAGCTTCTGTTCGATGACGATATCGATATAGGCCTTGGGCACGGCCAATTCCGCCATCTCTTCGAGAACAGCCATCTCGCCGATCTTTGAGATGAGGACATTCTCGGGGATATTGCCTTTGCGGAAGCCGTCGAGCTTCACGGAGTCATTGAGGTTCTTGAGGGCCTGGGCGCGGAACGAGCCCCAAGCCTCAGGAGCGATCGAGCCGACGACCTCGATCTCCGAACCCGGGAGCTTGTTGACCGTAGCGGTAGCGTAGGACTTGTTTGTTTGTGTCATGAGGGGGAGTTTACAGGCGAGGGCGTCCTTTGGCAAGAAAATCTCA
>JAHFMA010000012.1 GCA_023264475.1 Candidatus Parcubacteria bacterium
GCCTGCTCCCTTCATCTGCCTGGACATGAGCCAGACGAAGAAGGCAAGAAGGAGGATCGGCGCCAAGAAAGGCGCCAGCTGGAGCGCCCAGTAGCCGAAGCCTCCCGGCTCGGCGACCGCGATCGTGGTCGAGGCCAGCTCGGCCCCAGTGACACCGAGCCGTGCGAGCGACTCCGTGAGCGAAGCATCAGACTCCTTTTGGGCGGACTTCACGGACTTGTCGACATAGGTTGCGCGGATCGTGGAATCTTGGATCACGATCGACTCGATCAGGCCCTTATTCATGTCAGCGGCGATGGTCGAGAGCGGCACTGTAGCGATATTCTGGTTCTGAGATGAGTACTCGGCATATATGCCGGTCACGAGCAAGAAGACCAAGATGACCGTGGCGATCACATTGAGGAAGCTCCAGCGCGGGCGCATGAACCCGCCCGGGCGCTGGCCGCCGGGGGTATTCTGGCCTTTGCCGCGGCCCTTGTTGGCACCGGGCTTATTCGCGCTTGGGTATGGAGGCATATATATTGAGTATGCTATACTTGTAAGGCAATGACAAGATATTGCGCACAGCGTAACTTTACGATCCAGCTCTCCACCATCGGTGAAGGGCTCGTAAGTGACGTTGTTCAGGGATAGATAGACACCAAGAACAAAATCACCCACGAGCCCTCCACCACGGAGGGCTCGTTTCGTTCTCAGCTCTTTAGCTCATTGACCGAAAAACCAAAAAGAAGGAGGATGTATGAAGAATGATCATATTTCGCCTCCAGCCATGCTCGAGAACAGGGACATGGGCTTGCTAGCGTCCGGGGCCGAAGCGCCGGAACGCACAAGCGGACTACCCCTGCACATCCATGTGAGGCTCGCGGGTTCGCGCATATCTGTGCCGATACCCTACGAGCTCCTAGCAGGAGTGCTCCGTTCCGAAAGCATGAGGACTGAGGCAGCATGATAACCCCCCGAGTGCACACAGGTGCATTCGGGGGTTTAATTTTGCGGCAAAAAAGCGCGCGCCTCGCATCTCTTCTTGACCTGTGGATTGCTCCGGTATCATTAACGGCAGAGCGGAGCTACTATTGCCCTCAGGAGGACATTATGAAAACCGAATACCAGAACACCCCCGAGACTCCCGAGAGTCTCTTCGAACAGCATCGCAGGCTGGTCAGACGATATATCGATAAGTCATTCCGACGACTACCGCCTTCTGTAGATAGAGACGACCTCGAATCCATAGCGCTCGAAACGCTCTGGGCATGCGCCAAACGATATGACCGCGCATTCGGCACCCCATTCTGGGCCTACGCCTGTCAGACCATACGCAGGAGGATCCTCGACCGCATCCGCGAGAACGATTGGACATCGAGGAGATCTAGGAACAGGCATAGCGAGGCTGTGAAGAAACAGACCGAGCTCTCCTGCGATACGGGACGCGAGGTCAGCCTGGAAGAAGCATGCCAGGCATTGGGATTAGACAGACGCCAGACGCTCGATGTCAGGCGCATAGCAGAGACAAGATTCCTCAGCCTCGATGATCTCAGGAAGATCCAGGGAACGCCGATGGCAGAGGCAATAGCCGACTGGGACATGCAGACTCCTTCCGAAGCGCTCTGTGCGGAAGAAGACGCCGACCGCCTCCGGCAATGCCTGGATTGGCTCGCCCCGAAGAGGCGCTCGTACATTGCCATGCACTTCATCGAAGGGCTGACCCAGAACGAGATCGCCGAGCGGCTCAAACGCAATCCGAGCGGCATCTGCTCTGCGATCAAAGAAGGCTTGGAACAGCTCCGAGAATATCTGACAGGGCTTCCGGCATGACTGGAAGCTCCACAGATTAGCTCAGCGCGCCACATATATGTGGCGCGCTTTTTTAATTTGTAAACAAAAAGGACATGAAGCAATTCATGTCCTTTTTTGCGTGGTGGAGATGCGGGGAATCGAACCCCGGTGCAATCGAGACTGTCCGAACGATTCTACAGTGATAGCGAGATTTGATGTTTAGGGAATATGCTGGAAAATCTAGCAAAACACATATTCACGATCTCTTTGTTTCGGAAGGACGAGTGAGAAGCTCGCTCCCCTACATCCAGGTTATGACATCGCACCGGAGTCAGGATCCCTCCGGATTGACGCGCCTAGTTAGACTAGAGCGAATGCAAGATCATTGGCCGTGAAATACGGCGACTTGATGGACTTAGCATTTCGAGTTTCCAACGGATTTACGAGGCGCTGGGGCTCGCACTGCACGGACGGAAGCCGGCGACTGTCTATGCCGATCATCCCCGTACTAAAAGCTCTTGCGGTATGGCGCTGTCAACGATCCAACATGGCTCGACGAGCCTCTCTGGCCGTCTCACGATCCTTGGTGGACGCGCGCTTGTCGTGTTGCTTCTTGCCGCGCACTACAGCCACCGAGACCTTGACCAGATTCCCCTTATTATATATCGAAATTGGCACTATTGTCAATCCCTTGGCCAGCTCTTTGGTCGCCAATTCCCTGATCTCCTTCTTGGTGAGGAGCAGGCGGCGGTTGCGGCGCGGCTCATAGCCCTCCGGGATGTTCTTTTCTTGATAGGCCGGCACGAGCATGTTGACCACATACGCCTCTCCCCCGCGGATGAGGACGTGCGAGCCGTCGAGCGAGCCCTGCCCCTTCTTCAAGGACTTGACCTCGGCGCCAGAAAGCTCGATCCCGGCCTCGTAAGTGTCCATGATCTCGTAGTTGAAGCGGGCTTTCCTGTAGTCGACTAATGTGGTCATGGATGATATCGTAACATACGAAAGGTATGACTTCACCGACCAAATGGGCCCTGTATGCCTCCAATGAAGAGGCCTGGGCCGCGATCCTCAGAGACTGCTCGCACGCCGAGCGCTCTATCGTCTTGGAGCAATTCATCTTCACCAAAGATGCGTTCGGAGACAAGCTCATCGACGTCTGCCTCGAGCGCGCAAGCAAAGGCGTGAAGGTCCGCTTCCTCTGGGATGCCGCCGGCAGCTTCACAGTCTTCGGATCAAATATCGCCGAGGAACTAACCAAGAAGGGCATCGAGCTAGTCTTCTGGCGCACTCTCATCCCCGATTATTTCAAGATCCCGAATTTCCGCTCCTGGTTCCTGCGCAATCATCGCCGCACTTTGGTCATAGACGAGCAGGTCGGCTATACCGGCAGCATCTCCATCCGCGACAGCATGAAGAACTGGCGCGACACCAATGCGCGCTTCGAGGGGCCGGTCGTCGTCCAGATGTACGATGCTTTCGAGCGCATGTGGGCCCGCGCCGTGAAGAAGCGGCATATCCCGCCGAAACGATCGCTGCGCGACCCAGAGTTCCGCTACGAGACCAATTATCCGGCTCCGGGCAAACGCCATATATATCGCAGCTTGATCGAGGCCATCCGTAATGCGCGCACCTATGTCTATCTGACCACTCCCTACTTCGTGCCGACACGCAGGCTGGCGCGCGTGATCAAGCTAGCCGCCCATCGCGGCGTGGATGTGCGCATCCTCGTCCCCGAGCGCACCGACCATTATCCAGCCCTCGACCTCGGAGCCCGTTCGTTCTTCGGGCCGCTCCTCGCTTCGGGCACGCGCATCTTCCTGTACCCCAACAAAGACGGCAGCACTCTCATCCACGGCAAGACCGCCATCATAGACGGTTCCTGGGCTACGATCGGCTCTCTCAACCTCGACAATGTCAGCCTGCTCTACAACTTCGAGGCCAATATCGTATCCACCAACTCGCGCTTTGCCGAGGAGTTGGAGTCCCATTTCATCCATGACATGAATGTGTCCAAGGAGATCGACCGCCGCGCCTGGCGCCGCCGGTTCTTCCTGGAAAGACTTCCGGAATACGCCATCAAGCTGGTCAGGAGATTCCTATAGAGGGCTGTGGAAAACCAGGCCGTAGACAGCGCTCCGGAACACCTACATAATGTGGATGCAAGCTTAACTTCAAAATAATGAGCAAAAGATCCTGGTATGCGCGCTGGCACTCGAACAAGTACCACAACGTGGTCCACTATCTAATATTGGCGGCATTCTCCTATATGGACGTGTACCTCCTTTATCAGCTAAAAGAGGCGATAAATACCCTTTCATGAATATAAAAACCACCAAGAAGCGCGGGTTCACCTTGATCGAGCTCCTGATCGTCATCGGCATCTTGTCCTCCATGGCGGCGATCGTCTTGAGCGCCACCAGCGACGCCCGCTCCAAAGGGCGTGATGCCCAGCGCGTCTCCCAGATCCGCCAAGTCCAGCTGGCTGTCGAGGTCTACTATTCCAATCACGGCCAATACCCTTCGATGCACTCAACCGATGTCGAGCAGAACTGGAGCGACCTCTTGGACCTCTTGCACAACGAGAAGCTCATCGCTGCCGCTCCCGCCGTGCCGCCGGTCCAGCTGACCTTCCTAGAGAAGGTCGCGGCATTCTTCGAGCCGACCACTGCTTATGCCCTCAATACCAAGATCCAAGATCCGCTCTACCCCACGCAATCATACGGCTACATGCCCGGGGACACCCCATTGCCATTCCAGAACTTCCGCATCCGCGCCAAACTGGAGAACTTGGGCAACCCGGTGCTGAGGAACGCCTTCTCCGGCAAATTCTTGTACACGGATAGCGACCCGGTCTCTTGGCCCAGCGACCCGCAGGAACAATGCGCTCCGCTCGCCGGATACTATTGCATCGGCCCTCAACAGACTTCCAGCAGCGGCTTTACGGCCTTCGAGCCTGGCAAGCCGGTCGTCTACCTCTACCCCACTCACCGCATGCCGGTCTCTGTGAAGGTCTCGCCGCTCGAGGTGCAGGAATCCATTCCCGATTATGGCAATGGCTGGAATGTCATCGCCGATCCGGACGGTACGATCACGGTGCCGGGAAGCGAACAGACTTACCCATATCTCTTCTGGGAAGGGCGCTCGACTGCTCCGATCGTCGATCGTAGCCAAGGCTTCGTGGTCAAGACGCCTGAGATCGCCGGCTTCCTAGCCGATGCTCTCGCCAAACAGGGCCTGAACGAGCATGAATACTCCGAATTCGTCGACTATTGGGCTCCTCGTCTGACCACCGACAAGCCATATGTCTATGTCTACTTCATGCCTCGAGCCGACTACGACAAGATCGTGCCGATGGATATCTCTCCCAAGCCGGACACCGAGATCCGCGTCTATATGCTCTGGAAGGCTCTGGATCGGCCGATCGACGTGGCTCCGCAGGACCTCAAGGCTCCGGAACGCACAGGATTCACCGTAGTGGAATGGGGTGGCGACCGCCAGCAATTGCCCTAGACTGGGCCTTGCGGAACAGCTAGCCGCGTGCTATAAATAGCACCTGTATCCATAATCGTTCCTCAATTCGTTGGCAATCCGCGTCAAAATCAACCATCAGATCAAGGCTCCCGAACTGCGGATCATCACCGCCGACGGCGAGAACTTGGGGGTGATGGGTCTCAGCAAGGCCTTGGAAGAGGCCAGGACCCGGGGACTGGATCTCATCGAGATCTCCCCCAACGCGAATCCGCCGATCGGGAAGATCATGGATTACGGCAAGTACCAGTACGATGAAAAGAAGAAGGTGAAGTCGGCCCGTTCTCGGACCCAGACGACCGAGGTCAAGAGCGTCCAAGTCAAGATCGGCACCGGCGAGCATGACCTGACCCTCAAAGCCAAGCGCGTCTCCGAATGGCTGGCCGAGGGCAACCGCGTCAAGATCGACCTCTTCCTGGTCGGCCGCTCCAAGTACATGGACCTCAACTTCCTCAAGGAGCGCCTAGAGCGCATCCTCAAGCTCATCACCGTCGATTACAAGATCGCCCAAGAAGCCGTCAAAGGCCCCAAGGGACTGACGATCTATGTCGAGAAGAAATAGCCGCCCGTAACTTTAATATCATGTCCATCAAGACCAACAAATCATTCGCCAAGCGCCTCAAGGTCACCCGCACGGGCAAGATCCTTTCGCGCAAGCCCGGCCAGAACCATTTCAACGCCAAGGAGCGCAGCCGCGCTTCGACCAAGAAGAGCCGTATGGCCAGGGTCTTCATGGACAACAAGTCGAGGAGCCTGTTCCTAGCAAATTCGTAGCCCTATCATATAATCAACCACCATGACACGCGTAAAGAAAGGAGTTAATGCGCTCAAGACCCGCCGCAACATCTTGCGCCAGGCCAAGGGCTTCCGCAATCGCCGTTCGACCAATGAGGCCGCCGCCAACGAGACTCTCGTCCACGCCGGCGCCTATGCCTTCGCCCACCGCCGCGACAAGAAGGGCGACTTCCGCCGCCTCTGGAACGTCAAGATCAACGCCGGCCTCCGTGCCATCGACGCCAAGATCACTTACTCCAAGTGGATCGGTGCCGCCAAGAAAGCGGGCATCCTCATCGACCGCAAGGCCCTCGCCAATCTGGCCGAATTCAAGCCGGAGACATTCAAGCGCGTAGTGATGTCTGTTAAGTAAGCTCGGCGTATTCATTTCGAGATACATCCGCAGACGATTTCTAGCAAGAAATCGTCGAGGACCGAAGAAAAATCCCCTGCAGGGGATTTTTCTGTTATCGAGAGGTGAATACGCCGAGCTTACTATTCCAGATCATATGGCTTCAAACGTTCTGGCATCATCGCCTTCACATTCAACTCATCATTGAGGCGCTGGGCGAGGTGCATGGAGGCGCCGGGTTCGCCCATGGCCACGAAGACCTGCTTGAGGCGAGGCTCCCCCGTGCCTTCCCCGCCGGCCCCGGCCACGAACTCGACCAGATGGTCGCTGTCGCGATGGGCCGAATATCCATATAGAGTCTCGACCTTGGCTTTGACCTTCACGGTCTCGCCGTGGATGCGCACTTTCTTGGCTCCATCGGCGAGCTCGCGACCGAGCGAGCCGGCGGCCTGATAGCCTACGAGCAAGACTGTGTTCTTGGGATCCGGCAAGAAGCGGCTCTCATGTCTGACCACTCGGCCGCCGACCGACATGCCTGAGCCAGCCAGAATGATCTTGGCTCCTTTGGCATGATCGATATATTGAGACTCGTCTTGAGTGAGCGTGTATTGGAGACGAGGGAAACGGAAGATATCGTCGCCGCGCGAGATCTGCGCACGGACAGCCTCATTGAAGAGAGCCGTGCTAGCACGATATACATCGGTAGCTTTGATGCCCATCGGCGAATCCACGAAGACGGGCACAGACTGGATCCTGCCCTGCTCGACCAGATTGTTGAGCTCATAGAGGAGGACTTGAGTGCGGTCGAGCGAGAAGGCCGGAATGACCAGCGTGCCGCCGCGAGCGATCGTCTCCTTGATGACGCGCTCGAATTCCTGGAGACGCTCTTCCTTGGGGCCGTGGTTGCGATCGCCATAGACGCTTTCCATGACGACATAGTCGGGATCGCCGATCGCTTCGGTGTCGCGGAGCAATGGGTGCGGTGAATTACCAAGATCACCCGTAAAGAGTATCTTGAGGGCTGCCTCGCCCGCCCTGACTGTAACTTCAATCATAGAAGATCCCAAAATGTGCCCTGCGTCCTTCAGGAATATCGAGATGTCGTCCGAGACTTTGAAATCCTTGTGATATTCCACAGTCCGCCAGAGCGGGAAGACTTTCTCGACATCAGCCGCGACATAGAGCGGCTCGCCGCCTTCGCGGCGCGCTTCTTCGGCGATGATGTTCACGGCATCGTTGAGGACCAATTCTGCGAGCTCGCGCGTTTCCGGCGTGGAATAGATCGGCCCTTTGTAGCCCTCCTTGACCAGCTTGGGAATGCGCCCGACATGGTCGAGATGGGCGTGAGTGATGATGAGCGCATCGATCGAGGCGAGGTCATATGGGAACTCCTCGTGATTCTCCTGCATAGCCACCTTCTCGCCCTGGACCATGCCGCAGTCGATCAGGATATTGGAGCCTCCGGGCGTCTCGAGCAGGAAATTCGCGCCCGTCACGGTGCCGACGCCAGTGCAGAAGGTGATGCGGGGCTTGCTGATCTCATTCATGGAGCCATTATACCCTGCTGAAGCGGTTCGGCATAAACAAAAACACCACCCTGCGGTGATGTCTCTGTTAGGTTGCGAGTATAATAACCTGTTTGCACAGGTGGGTCTTCTCACGTCCAACGCCGAGGCGCGGATGAATATGAACAGCCGAACTGTTCGTCGAAGTCCCGTTTGAATTTGATTTTGTAGATTTTATACTACGCAACCTGCATACATTTTATCTCCGCTATCGGGCGATGCAAGTGCAAAATCATCTATGACACCTATTTGCCATTCTTGCCAAGAATGGGTCGGAACCAAAAATATGTGACAAAACGCCTATTCGAGGATGCCGTCGAGATTGACGTCGTAAAGGATGGCTTCTTGGGCCAGTTTGTAGCCGATGAGCTCGTCTTTCTTGAACCAATGAGCGATCTCGTCTTCGGCTTCTTTGACTGATCCTGAGGCGTGGACCAAGTTGCGCACAGAACGGCCATCATGATCGGTCATCGCATAGGAATCGAGAACAAAGTCGCCGCGGATCGTGCCGACATCGGAGGTCAAGGGCTCAGTACTGCCGGTCAGCTTGCGCACGATGGGCACAGCGTGGGCTCCCTGCCAGACCATGGCGATGACCGGGCCGCTGGTCATGTATTTGACGAGATTCTTGAGGATGACTTCGGTGATCTTGAGGGGATCGGTCTGTGGGGGCTTGAGGCCTTTGTCGAGATAGCCCTTGATGGTCTTCTCGCCGGTCTTGACCCGCCACTCTGGGTCCAGCGTGTAGTGCTTCTCGATTAGCTCGGCCGTGGGCACGAGCATCTTCACGCCCAAGAGCTTGAGGCCGACGCGCTCATAGCGGCCGATGATCTCCCCCATCAAGCTGCGCTGGATAGCGTCAGGCTTGAGGATGATGAGCGTGCGCTCGTATCTGGGGTGTGATTTATTCATGCGGTGAATGATACGCCTGCTAGACTATGCCGTCAAAATCTCCGCGTCGCCCTTGGTGATGAGCACGGTATGCTCGAAATGGGCCGACGGCTCGCCGTCAGCGGTGCGATAGGTGTAACCATCGGCATCGAGCTCGATAGCGCGGGTGCCGAGGTTGAACATCGGCTCGATGGCGATGACCATGCCCGGTTTGAGGACCTCACCTTGACCGGCCTCGCCATAGTTGGGCACATAGGGGTCTTCGTGGACATGATAGCCGACGCCATGTCCAGAGAGCTCCTCGATGATGCCATAGCCGCCGGCTACGCCGACGCGCTCGATGGCGCTCGAGATATCGCCGACGCGCTTGCCGCCTTTGGCGGCTTTGATGCCGGCCAGGAGCGCTGTCTTGGTATCGGCGAGCAGTTTGGTGAGATCAGCATCGATCGAGCCGACGGCCACGGTCACGGCCGCATCGGTGATGAGGCCCTTGTGCGTGAGGCCTAGGTCGAGCGAGACGATGTCGCCTTCCTTGAGGATCTTCTCGCCCTCGTTGGGGATGCCGTGGACGATCTCGTCATTCACGGAGACGCAGAGCGAGGCGGGATACGGGCGGTCGGCGCCGTAGGGCGTATAGTTCATGAAGGCAGAAGCATCGCCGCCTTCGCGGATCAAGGCTTGGGCGCGAGTCTCGAGCTCGAGCGCAGTGACGCCGGGCCGGACCATAGCCGCCAATTCGCGCAGAATGGCCGCGTGGCGGTGCCCGCCTTCGCGCAGGATAGCGACATCTTCCTTGGTCTTGAGCTTGATCATGCGTGTAACTTACGCCAAACCGAGCCTTTTCACAATATCGGCGTGGATATCTTGGATCGGGCGCTCACCGTCGATGTCTAGGAATCTGTAGCCCGGATTGTCCCGATACCAAGCGATAGTCGGCTCGATATCAGCGGCATAAGCGGCCTTGCGACGCTCGACTGCGTCAGGGTGATCGTCTTTGCGCCCGTGCTCTGCGTGGCGGATGGTGAGGCGGCGTTTGGATTCTTCGTGATCGACGTCTAGATATATGAGCCAGGGCTTTTCGAGGCCGTAGAATGGGAAGAGTGAGCCAAGGACCTTGGCCTCGTCGAGCTTGCGCGGCGTGCCGTCGAAGATGGCGTGGCCGCCGTCATAGCGCTCGAAGAAGAGCTTGCCCCAGATGTATATGGGCATGAAGGCTGGGGTGAGCTCGCCGCTGTCGACGACCTTCTTGGCTAATCGTGCGGTATAGCCTGTCCCCTCGATGAGCTTGCGGAATTCGGCGCCAGTCTCGAGGCGGAAGACGCTGTGCGAGCTGTCGAGGCGAGCGAGGAGCGCTTCTAGGAGCAGGGCCTGGGTGCCCTTACCTGCGCCATAGCGACCCATGAAGATGAAAGCTTGGGGTGTCATCGGGATATTATAGCAGAAGCGCAGCATAGGGTCTGCAGAACCAGGCGTTCTCTCGCATGCGTGCCGCAGAAGCAGCGCATGCTCGAGCCGCCCTACTGCTCGCAGTCGTCTGGATACGAAAAGCGGAGCATGTCTTCACGACTGCTCCGCAAGTTTCTGCAGACCCTATGCTGCGCTTCTGTAATCCTAATACTCGCGCATCGCGACCTGTGCATCTATCTTCTTCAAGAGATCGAGCATCACGGAGACGACGATGAGGAGGGACGTGCCGCCAACTGCGAAGGACTGGGTGCTGTCGGGCGAGAAGGCTTGTATGACAAGCGGGAGGATGGCCACAATGCCGAGGAAAGTCGCACCGACCAAGGTGATGCGGGTGACAATGCCGGCGAGGTGATCGCGAGTGTGCTCGCCCGGACGGACGCCGGCGATGAAGGCGCCGGAGCGCTGGAGATTCTCAGAGATCTGCTGAGGATCGAAGGTGACAGCGGTATAGAAGTACGTGAACAAGACGACCATCACAAAGTAGAGGGCTCCATAGACCCATGAAGGAGGCGTGAGCAAAAGAG
>JAHFMA010000013.1 GCA_023264475.1 Candidatus Parcubacteria bacterium
GTTTGGAAGCCAATCCTTCGGCTACGACCTGCGTAAAACACTCTAAATAGCTAGGATATTAGAGGCTCCTGACGGAATCGCCATCTTCATGGCGATTTTATCTTTTTTTGATACGGATTTTATCTCGAGCGCGTAGAATAGCGCGCATGAGAACATCATTATGCTACAGCGCGCACCTAGTGGGCCTTTCTGCCGAGATCGTGACTATCGAGGTAGACATCTCGAACGGCTTGCACACGATGTCTATCATCGGCCTAGGGGATCGGTCAGTCGAAGAGTCCAAGGACCGCATCTCTGCTGCGATCAAGAATTCTGGGTATGTGTCGCCCAAACAGAAGAACCAGAAGGTGATCATATCTCTAGCACCAGCCGATATCCGCAAGGAAGGGCCGGCTTTCGACCTGCCCATGGCGCTGGCATATCTCGCGGCTTGTGGAGAGATAGCTTTCGACCCGAGCAAGACGCTCTTCTTGGGCGAACTGTCTCTGGATGGGGAGGTGCGGCCGATCTCCGGAGCTCTGCCGATCCTCTGCCAAGCCAGAGCGCGCGGTTATGAGCGAGCCTTCGTGCCCAAGCACAACCAAGAAGAGGCGGCTCTGGCCTCGGGCATGGACATCTACGGCGTTTCCACGCTATTGGAAGCGATCTCCTATGTCACTGGCATCGCAAAGCCGCAACCAGCGAAGAGAGCCGCGTTGGATCCAGCGCCGACGACAATGCAAGACATGAATACGATCAGAGGAAATGAGGGGGCCAAGCGCGGTCTTGAGGTAGCGGCGGCTGGGGGACATAACGTGCTCATGTATGGACCGCCGGGCACCGGCAAGACCATGCTGGCTCGGAGCTTCCCGTCTATCTTGCCTCCGCTCTCGCCCGAAGAGATGATCGAAGTCACAAGCATACGTTCCGCGGCGCGCTTGCCGAGCGGCGCCATATCAGCAGAGCCGCCATTCCGCGCGCCGCATCATACAGCTTCATATGTCGCGATCGTAGGCGGGGGACCGTCGCCTCGGTCGGGGGAAGTGACCTTGGCCCATCGCGGCGTGCTCTTCTTGGATGAGGTGGCAGAATTCGATAGAGATGTGCTCGAGGCGCTGCGCCAGCCGCTAGAGGAGCGCGCGATCACGATCTCCCGAGCTCGCGGCACCGCGACCTTCCCGGCCCAATGCATCCTGCTCGCGTCCATGAATCCTTGCCCATGCGGCAAGCCCAAGAATGACGGCTGCGACTGTTCGCCTCGAGCCATCGCATCGTACCGGCGCAAAGTCTCTGGGCCGATCATGGACCGACTGGATATATGGCTCAACATAGACAAAGTCGACTATCACAAATTGGCCGCGACGAGCGATGGCGGGGAGCCATCGGAGGCTATCCGCCGTAGGGTCCAAGCGGCCCGGGACCGACAGGCGCGCCGCTTCGCCGCGCACGGGATAGCGAAACGCCTCAACGGGGAGATATCTGCGAAGGAGCTAGAAGCCTGCGCCGGGCTGTCGGCGGCGGCGCGCGAAGAATTGACCCGGGCCGCTGAACGCCTGCGGCTCTCGGGCAGAGCCTTCCATCGCACGATCAAAGTAGCCAGGACTGTCGCAGACTTGGCTGGGCGAGAAGAGATCTCCGAGGCAGACATGCTAGAAGCCTTGCTATACCGCCAGAGGATAATCTGAGACTAGTGGCAGAGAGCTGGATCTACGAACGGGTTCTGAGCGCCACGGATCTCGAAGTGGGTATGGGGGCCGGTGGACATGCCGGTAGAGCCGATATAGCCGATGACTTGGCCTTGAGCGACGCTCTGGCCTGAAGAGACTGCCGAGCGGAGCATGTGGGCATAGAGGGTCTCGACTCCGCTCCCGTGCATGATCATCACGAAGTTGCCATAGCCGCCATTCCATAAGCCGTTCGACTTGCTGACGATGACCGTACCCGCGGCAGCCGCGTGGATCGGAGTTCCAGCCGAGATGGCGAAGTCTACGGCATTGTGGCCGTGCAATCCCTGGCTCAAACGCGCGCCAGGCACCGGACAAGCGAACATGCCCGGATACGAAGGCCAGTTCCACACAGCATCTAGAAGCGGCTCGAACGACGGGATCTTCTGCTTGGCCAAATACGTGCGAGTCTCCTCTGCTGAAGGTTTGCCGTGCGGGATGACAAGCTTCTCGCCGATATAGACCGTAGAAGAAGCGGCCGAGAGGCCGTTGTACACGATGATGTCATCAGCGCTCACCTTGTATTTGACGGCGATCTTCTGCAACGAATCATTCTTGACCACAGTGTACAAAAGACCGGTGACCGGCAAGATGGTCAATGACTGTCCAGGCCGGATCGTGCTTTTTGCCAATCCATTGGCTTGCTTTATGGTGTCTACTGAGATATCGAACATATTAGCGATGCCGGAAATAGTATCGTCGTCTTGCACTATATACGTGCTGATCTGTGTATTGAAAGGCTCAGCATTCGGGGATTGATTGGCGGCGGCCATATCGGGAGAGAGCGTGCTGCCATCGTCTATCGGCGGGGTAGTCGTAGCGATACCGATGGAGTAGGCGAGCGGGTTGCTGGTCTGAGCGGTGAGCAACTGGATATTCTGAGAGTTCCTAGAAGGGGATGGCGAGGCCGGCGTAGTCTTGGCTGAGACTTGTTCGTTGCCGACAGCCGCCCAAAGCGATGAGAGGAACCCGGCCTGAGCGACATTGGTCGAAAGCGCCATGGAAAGCCCTAGAATGCCCGCAATAAAAGCACCGGAAGAGATCCGCTGCCAAGCCTTCGGATATTCAATTTTTTCTGGAGATCTTGCTTGCATGATCTATGTTTCCCGACCGTTGGCTTACATGACTGTCTTTCGGCCTCCTTGAGATCCGGCCTTTTATGAAATAATGGCTCCGTAGAGCCAATCTATCGCATTCGGTGGTCCGGATATGCCCCTACAGACTACCAGCAAGGAAACCCTTGTCAATCAGCCTTGTGAACAGCCTATTTGTGGTAGTATCAACCGGATGAATGACCTCACTGGAGAGCAAAAACGCGCCGTCGAGACAACCGACGGACCGGTCCTCATCGTCGCCGGCGCAGGCTCAGGCAAGACTCGGGTCATCACCCACAGGATCCTCAATCTGATCAAGAATGGCATGCCGCCGGAGTCCATTTTGGCTATCACTTTCACCAACAAAGCCGCAAAAGAGATGCGCGAGCGCGTCATGAAGCTTATCTCAACCGAAAGACCCTCGGGTGCTCCTCCCAGCACTGATTGGAGATCAGGCAGACCCTTCGTCTGCACTTTTCATGCTCTCGGTGTGCACATCATCCGCGAGAATGCCGCGCTTCTGGGCCTGACTAGGCATTTCACGATCTATGACCGCTCTGATTCCAAGCGGGCCATCAAAGAAGCCATGGCGCGCCTAGGTATAGACCCCAAGGTCCATGACCCAGGGCTGCTCCTCAATATCATCTCCCGCGCCAAAGGGGAAGCCAAAGACGCGTCTTCCTTCTGGGGCTCGACCAAAGGCCCTGTTGAAGAGATGGCTGCCCGCGTTTGGGACGGATACAGCTCTATCCTCAAGGCAGACAATGCCCTAGACTTCGACGACCTCCTGCTCAAATCCGCCGAGCTCCTACGACGGCCAGAAGTGAGGGCACGCTACAACGCTCTCTGGAAGCGAGTGCATATCGACGAGTACCAAGACACCAACCGCATCCAATACGAGATCGCGGCGGCCTTGGCTGGCCCGAGCCAAGAGCTCTGCGTGGTCGGCGACGCCGATCAGAACATCTATAGCTGGCGCGGCGCGACGATCGAGAACATCTTGCGCTTCGAAGAGGACTACCCGAAGGCCGCCGTCATCACTCTCGAGAAGAATTACCGCTCGACCAAGACCATATTGGCCGCCGCCAACGCCGTGATCGAGAAGAACACCATGCGCAAGAAGAAGACGCTCTTCACCGACAACCATCAGGGCGAGAAGATCGCTCTGCTCGCGAGCTATACCGAGAGCGACGAGGCGCGCGCCGTGGCTGACGCCGCTCGGAGCCTCATCTCCTCCGGCACCCCGGCGCGCGAGATCGCGGTACTCTACCGCACCAATTTCCAATCCCGCGCCCTAGAAGAAGCCTTCATCCACAAGAATATCCCTTACCAGCTGGTCGGCGTGCGCTTCTTCGAGCGCAAAGAGGTCAAAGACGCCCTCTCATATATCCGCGCCGCGCTCAATATGCCGGCACCGAGCTCTTCCGACTTGGCGCGCATCGTCAATGTGCCCGCGCGCGGCATCGGCAAGGTCACCATCGCCAAGATCGCCGCTGGCCAGGAGGACCAATTGCCGGACACGATGCGCGCCAAGCTCGCGAACTTCCGCGGCATGCTCAGCCGCATCCACTCGCTCATCCAAGAGCGCAAGCCGTCTGAGATCGTGCGCTACGTCATCCAGGAGAGCGGCTTGGCTCAGTCATTCATGGAAGGGAAGTCCGAGGATGAAGAGCGCCTGCTCAACGTGAGAGAATTGGTGACGGTAGCCGCCAACTATGACCACCTCATGGGGCAAGAAGGCATCGAAGCATTGCTCGAGAATGCCGCGCTCGCATCCGACCAGGACGAGCTCAAGGAAGATTCCGATGCCGTGAGGCTCATGACCATCCATGCCTCTAAGGGCCTCGAATTCGACCAGGTCTTCGTGACCGGCCTAGAGCAAGATCTCTTCCCGCTCAAGCATATGGACGAAGGCGAGATGAGCCGCAGCGAGGAGGAAGAGGAGCGGCGCCTATTCTATGTGGCCCTGACTCGCGCGCGTCTCAAGGTCCACCTCTCGCACTCGCTCATACGCACCATATATGGCACCAAAAGGGTCAACACTGTGTCAGAATTCCTAGAGGATATAGACAGGGGACTCATCGAGGACGACCTGCCGGATAAGCCGACCGGCGCCAAAGCGATATTCATAGATTTCTAGCCATATTTCCATGGAATTAAGAGCAAAAAAGTCATTGGGCCAACACTTCCTGAACTCGCCGTCGGCGCTGGGCAAGATCGTCGCTGCCGCAAAGATCGTTCCTGGAGAGACTGTGCTCGAGATCGGGCCGGGGACAGGGATCCTGACCAGAGCCCTCATCGAGGCTGGCGCACGTGTGGTCGCTGTCGAGAAAGACGATCGCTCATGCAGCCTCCTGTCGGACAAATTCAAGGCAGAGCTATCGAGCGGCGCGCTCAGACTGCATCGTGGAGACATCTTAGAAGCAGACAGGGGAGCCTTGGGCCTCGAGGACAAAGGCTACGCGCTCGTCGCAAATATCCCATATTACATCACAGGCATGATCCTCCAAACCTTCTTGGAGATCGCGCCGAGACCGAATAGGATGGTCCTTCTCGTACAAAAAGAAGTCGCGACGCGCATCGTCGCCAAAGATGGGAAAGAAAGCATCCTGTCAGTATCAGTGAAAGCCTTCGGCACTCCCCGTATCGTAGCGACCGTGCCGCGCGGCGCCTTTGTGCCGCCGCCGACAGTCGAGTCAGCGATCATCGCCATCGAGAACATATCTGCAGAACGTTTCGAGAGCGCTCAAACGAGCATCCCTCGGTTCTTCGAGGTCGTCAAAGCCGGCTTCGCCCACAAGCGCAAGGTCCTGCGTTCCAATCTCGCAGAGGCTTCTGCTACAAAGCCCATCCCTGAGCTCCTCAAGGAGCTCGGCATAGATGCGAATGCTAGAGCCGAAGACCTCCCGCTAAAGGCTTGGTTCGATATCGCTAAATAGGGGACTGCGAGTTCGTGGGTGCGGCGGATGTGCCTATGCCTCTCACCGTATCGATGACCCCGTCTATCTTCGATGGGGCATCGCTATTCTTCTTGCATGAATAGCCGGACTGTTGCCTGCACTCGGTATCGCCAGGTCCGAAGCCTCCCAAAACCCACACGCCTTTTTCCCAGATGTTGTAGTACTCATGGAGAGTCGAGCTCCAAATGCTCCACTTCAGAGAAACTTCTTGCTTCTGTTTGCCTTGTATATCATCCAGTGTGATTATCACAGCAAAGTCATATGCGCAGGGGCAGTAGGTGACCTTGGTCACCTTGCCGCCGAAGAAGGTCCTAGTAGCTGTGGCCAACGCTTGTTGAGGTCCTGCGATAGCGCCGAGCAATATTGATGCTACCAGACCAGCGCCCAGGAATGCGATCTGGACGATGCGGCGCATCGATCCTTGGAGTGAGGTTGATGATTTCTCGGCCATGAAACGATTATAGCATTTTAATGTGAATAACCAGCGACCTTATCAGGGCCGATATTTGCTATACTTTCGACAGCACCATGGCGACCTACCCGCGCAAGCAGACAGTCTTCATCTTCGTGGCGTGCGTGCTCGCTACGAGCATTGCGGCCTTATTCGTGTACGGCGATTCTTGGGCCAAAGAAGGACAACCTGCCGTTTCTCAGATCGCGGCTGAAGCGATACCCGCGGCATCGTCCACGGCGATCTCTGCTGATACAGACTGGCAGAAGCAATTCCTCGACGCCGGCATGACCACCAGCGCCCACGGGGCAAAGCCGGTCGCCGATGCCCCAGAAAAGCTGACCGCCACTGACGTCCTCGGAAGGAATTTCTTTTCCCAATATATGGGGCTCAAGCAGGAAGGCCTTACGACCGACCCAAATTCCGTAGAAGGGGCCTTGAACCAGGCGATCAACAAAAGCGCCTCTATGATATCTGAGCCTCAGTTACGATCAGAATCCGATATTCACATCACAAAAGACTCCTCAGCTACTCTGATCGCATACTCGAATACGATCGCGTCGATCTACAAGGTTTATAAGGATATACCCGACGAAGCTGCCGTCGCCGCACAAGCTTTCGAGGATAGCGACCTAAGCGAACTGATCAAATTGGATCCGATCATAACCGCATACAAAAATCTGGCCACGCGCGTGGCAGCGCTCCCAGTCCCGAACTCGCTGTCTGCATACCACCTGCAATTATTGAATGGCTTGGATTTGCTGGCATACAGCACGGAGGCTTTCCGAGGCTTGGACAAAGATCCGATCAAGGGATTTGCTGCGGTACGTATCGACGCTATCGGCTCGCGCGGCACGAGCGACGCGTTTACGAAGATCCAAGAATACCTGGTACAACACAACATGCCTACCAATATAAAATGACATGGTGAACAAACGCCACATAAGCATTTGGGTGATCATCGTTATCGCCATCATGGGTTCAAACTTCGTCATGCCGAAGCCAGCCAACGCCCAAGCCACAGGGGCAGCCTGCGCATTGGGAGGCGCCTTATCGCAATATATAACTAGCAAGATAACTAGCTATTTCTCCAGCAAAGGCGGCGATACCGTCCCCACTTCTGATGCGAAGCTCATTGAGGATAGCGGAAGCCAGCTGAGCAAAGCCTTCACTTTGGACCATATAGCTTCTTGCGCCGCCAAGGAGATCTTGCACCAGATGACGGTATCCACGGTCAATTGGATCAACTCGGGATTCAATGGTTCGCCATCATATGTGACCGACCCCAAAGGGTTCCTATTGGATGCGGCAGACCAGCTGACGGGAGAGATGCTCTCCAACGAAGGCGTCCTCAAGTCTCTGTGTTCTCCTTGGAATGTCGACGTCCGCCTGACACTGGCGCTTGACCAAGTCGGTTTGAATAATAGACGGTACACTTGCACCATCAGCAAGATCATCGGCAACGCAAAGAATGCAACAGTCAACGGATCGTCTCTAGAAGGGTTCCTAGGCGGAGATTTCTCTCAAGGAGGCTGGCCAGCATTCATATCCATGACCACCGAACCTCAGAACAATCCTTATGGCTCATACCTGAGCGCTAACAGCGATCTCAATCAATCCATCGGGGTCAGGAAATCCGGGATCAGCCTAGACCTGACGGCCGGTGCCGGTTTCTTGTCATGGCAAGAGTGCGAGGATGTGCCGCCGGCAGACCCGAACAGCGATGTGCTCCTGACGCGCAAATGCACGACCAAGACACCCGGCTCTGTCATCGCTCATACGCTCAATACCCACTCGGATGCCGGCGTTGTTGAGACCGAAATGGCTAACGACATTAATTCCGTCGTGAGCGCTTTGCTGACACAACTGACTAGCCAGATGCTCACCAAAGGCCTCCACTCGCTCAGCTCTTCCGGCTCTGGAGTCAGCAACAATGGATTAAGCAGTTTGGATTCTTATGTGTCTCAGCTACAGAACGATGCTAATTCTGGCCAGATCAGCACAGCCTATACCACAGCAGTGAATATCATCGCCTCCAGCAAGAGCAACTATCAAGCTGCTTTGGCATGCTTCCAATCGATACAAGCGCAAAGCTCGAGCGCTGTGAGCACATTCACAGCGACCTCTACCGTTCAATCACAGATCAATGCGATCAGCTCAGCGATCGACGGTCAGGTCACGCCGCTTTTGAGCAGCCTCACCTCCAAACAATCGATAGCGTCGTCCGGGGGGACATCCATCAGCAACGCCACAGCAAATGCTGACCTAGCCAATGCTCAGACCCAGGCGGCTAAGTTCAACCTTGATGCTCAGCAATACATGACTGCCTGCCAAGCCATGACCACCCAATGACCAACCGCCTGTCAAAGCTATTCTGGATCGTGCTCCTAGTGACACTGGTCTTCGGAGCGTTCGGGCACGTAGCTTATGCCGCAGCTACACCGACGCAGAGCAACGCCGCTGGCGGATCGGTGACGAATGACCTAGGCAACGTAACGACCTTCTTCGGACTGAACCTGAGCCAGCTGTTCTACGAGCTAGCTGCCTATACCGTCAACCTGGCTCTTTCTATCGCAAGCTGGCTCATCGCCATCGCCGGGTTCTTCCTGAACTTCTCGATCAACATGACCCTGCATATCAAGGACTTCGTCGATAATACGCAGGGGATATATCTGACATGGGTGGCGATCCGCGACATCTCTACGATGTTCATCATCTTCTTCCTGCTCTATGCGGCCCTCAAGCTGATCTTGGGCTTGGACACCAAGATCGGCTCCTTGATCAAGAATATCGTGATCGTCGGCATGCTCATCAACTTCAGCTTCTTCATCGCGAGCATCGGCATCGACGCTTCGAACATCGTCTCGATGCAGCTCTACAATGCCATCGCGCCTGCCAATTCTCTCAATGCCGGCAGTGCCGCCCTGAGCCAAAGCAACGTGCAGAGCTGGCTCAATGACGGCGGCCTCTCCGATATCTTCATGCAATCTCTGCAGATCACTCACATCTACAACACCAAACTGGCACCGGACAGCGCCGATGCCGCCAACGCCATATCCGCTCCGTTCAAGATCATCTTCAGCGGCTTGATGGGCATCCTGATCGAGCTCACGGCTGCCGCGAGCTTCATGGCCGCTTCGATCGCCTTCGTCATGCGCTTCGTGGTGCTCGTGGTGCTCCTAGCTTTCTCGCCGATCTGGATCGCATCTTATGTCGTCCCCCAGCTCAAGGAGTACTCAGACAAATGGTCCAAGCTATACAAAAGCATGCTCCTCTTCATGCCTGTATATCTGCTATTCATGTATTTCGCCTTGAATGTGCTCACTTCCAGCTCCGTCCTGCGCAGCGGCTACGCGAACAATCTCATATCTAGCGGCGGGGCTTGGTATAGCAACTTCCTCATCTTGGGCATGAATGCCTTCTTCGTGCTCTTCCTCGTGAACCTGCCGCTCGTCGCGGCTGTGAGCGTGAGCGGGGGAACGATGAAGTGGGTAGAGAAGAGCGGTCTTGGAGGCGACTCTGTGCGCAAATGGTTCGGCTCTCGACTCGGATCCAGCACGATCGGACGCGCGGCGTACAGCTTGGGCAACAGCAGATTGGCGGCCAGAGTCGCCGGCACATCTCCGATCGCGGGCCAGTTGATCTCATCCACCATGTCAAAGGTCAGCAATGCCGGCTTCGGCGGCGGCAAGAGCGGCAGCTATGAGGCGCGAGTCACAGACAAAGCAAAGGCCGAGAAGGCCATGCATGAAAAGATCGGCAAGATCGACAGCACAAAATATGACAACATCGAAAAGAGAGCCCGGACGCGCAATGTATACAACAGCGGAGGCAAAGTAGAGTCCAAGACCGACACGATGACCGACCTCGAATACGCCAAGGACCGAGCGAAGTTCGACCAACAGAGGTACCGCAGCAATCTTCCTTGGAAGGGGGCTGTGGGCGGCGTGATCGGGTTCATGGTCGACAATAGAGCCAATCGACAGACATCCGCGGAGCTAAGTGCGAAGGCAGACAAAGACGCAAAAGAAGCCGCCGCAAAGAAAGGCAAGGAGGAAGCAACCAAAAAGATCAATGAGATGGATAAGCGCCTGAGAGAGATCGCCAAAGAGACCAAGATGCACAAAGACCCCTTGACCATGACGATGAGTAGCCCCGCTAAGATCAAAGAGCTCGAAAGGGAAGAGGAGCGCATAAAAGAAGAGATGAATAACCAGAAGGTCGCGGCTGCTCAAGGGTCAGATGTAGAGAACAAGGAAGTGAAGGACAAGCTCGATGAGATTCTAAAAAAGACCGCGGGCGGAGACGCTAGTAACAAGCAATGATCATGCACGAATACACCCCCGAACAGCTACAAGCCCGATTCGATAGCCTGCCAGAGGAGATGCAACAAGCCATCTCTTCTCCTGGAGTCCACGACAAGATCCGCGCGGTCGGCGAGAAG
>JAHFMA010000057.1:0-1986 GCA_023264475.1 Candidatus Parcubacteria bacterium
GTCGCATCCCAGCCACCGGGGCTATTGGTGTCGCGCTTGCTGATCGAGGCGAGCTCTTGCTCCAGCTCGGCCTTCTCGGCGAGCAATCTATCTTTGAAGGGCTGGCTGTCTTTTGTATTCATGGGCATATCTTATCTGACATAAGCCTGATTTTCAAGGCGCGTCACGATCTCGGCCAGAGCGATCTCGTTGTCGGAAAGGACGATCAGCGAATTGTTGATGAATGAATACAAGAAGAGCGTATTCTGCTCCGGTCCTGCGACATAAGCGCGCACATCCTTGTTCTTGACGATCTCATCGATGAAGCGGCCGGAGTTGTCTGTCGGCAAGGCGCCATTTGCATAAGGCTTGAAGTCTTTGGGCATGGTCTTTTCCCACTCGAGCATGCCAGCGAAGGCATTCTGGAAGAGATTGGTCTTGGCTACGATGAATGGATGCTTGGTCCCGCCTACATCCGCATATGTGCCGAGCATCCAATCTGATGCTAGCGTGCGCTGTATCATGTCTGGCACCGCGATGCCGAGAGCGGTGGCCGCCTCATCGGCAGAGGCGCGCTTCGTTGCCCCGCTCGCATTGCTCGTCAGCGCCACATCCTTCAAGGTGTTCGGGCTCTGTGCAGCGTCCAGCTCGGACTTGATCGATTGGTACAAGTCTTTGGCGTTCTTGCCATCAATGGCGATCTTTGTTTGGGAGTCTGCAGGCACGATGCTCTTGGACAAGGCGGCTAGCGTCGGCTGGGCGGGCTTCTCGACGACCGAGAGCGCGCTGCGGCTGTATAGGTAATAGGCTCCCCAAGCTCCGCCACCGGCGATGATCAAACTGGCTATGATATAGAAGAGCGCTTTGCCGAGATGCGACGGAAGCTTAGGCGGCTCTGAGGCGCGCACATCGACGGTACTGAGGCCGCGATCCGCCGCTGGGGCCTGGGGTTCTGGCTCCGGTGCCCCTTCCTCCCGGTTACCCAAGCGATCTTCTCCAGTGAGCTTCTTGTTCTCGGCAATGGCGATCGAGGCGCGAGAAGATTTGCGATGCGATAGAGCCTCGGCGACGTCGTTCTCATATGTGCGCAGGGACTTGATATCGCCGGTCTGGGATAGAGTCGGCTTGTCTGGCTGAGCGGCAGGCTGTGCAGGCGCGTGCGCAAGCTGAGCTCTAGCTTGGGCATCTTTGATATTCGGCAGGATGGCGGAGACATCTCTCTGCAGGTCGGTGACCGGCTTCGATCCTGTCTCGATGCTTCGTCCAGCGACGCTCTCTTCAGCGCGTATGGTCTTGACCGGCGGGCTAGCCGGAGCGATCTTGGTCGCTGTTACGGACTGTGGCATGGGCGCCTTGTCAGCTCCCATCTTTGGTTGATCTGGCTTGATATGCCCGAACGCAAAAGGCCATTTCTTGGGGTCGGTATCGTCTATGGCTTCGCGATATTGTTGCGGCTTGGCCGTGGGCTCTACGAAATTCTCGAGCTTATTGATCGGGTCTTTTTTTGGTTGCGTCGTCCCCAAAGGCTTCATGGCCGGCATCTTGAAGGGTTCCTTGCTCGGTTGTGCCTCCGGCTCATCTTTGACCGGTGAGATGCTGAAATCTGAAGAGAAATCGAAGACTTGAGGGCTAGCGGATGATCCCCCAGCATCGTCTCCGCCTGCGGCGACGTCTGCCGAGCCCGATCGGTCCGACATGCCGGCATCATCCGCGCCGTCATCCTTGGGAGCGGCGCTGTCCGGCTGGATCACGATGTTGTCCTCGTTCATGCCTACATTATAGCGGGTTATGGCAGGAATGAAAAAGCCGCTTCATCGCAAGTCGTGCTAGCGCCTGCGGAAATCCTCGCGCGGCGGCCTTGGAGGCCGCGGCTGTTCTTCCTTCTTGGTGAAGACATTGGTGTCGGCTTGCTTCACAGATAGGTTGATGCGGCCCTTCTCGTCGATCTCCTTCACGACGACTGGGAGCTTCATGCCTTCTTTGACATAAGTCTCTACCCTTTCGACG
>JAHFMA010000057.1:1996-3882 GCA_023264475.1 Candidatus Parcubacteria bacterium
GCCATTTCCGACACGTGCACCAGCCCTTCGGCATTCGGGCCGATCTTCACGAAGGCGCCGAAGTCCATGAGGCGCGTGACTTCGCCTTCGAAGCGCTCGCCCGGCATGTATTCGCGCGTCAGGTTGTATATGATCTCTCGGGCTTTTTCGGCGGTGCCCCCTTTGCCGGTGATGAAGACCGAGCCATCGTCTTCGATGGTGATGTCTTCGACATGAGTGACATCTCGGATCTCATTGATGGTCTTGCCGCCGCTGCCTATGACGAGACCGATCTGGTCAGGCTTCACCTTCATGGAGATGATCTCAGGAGCATTGGCGGATATCTTGGCGCGCGGCTTGGCGATCTCCTTCTCGATCAGGTCGAGAATGGTGAAGCGGGCCTTCTTGGCTTTGACGAAGGCTTCGGCGAGGATCGGGAGCGGGATGCCGCCAACCTTCACGTCCATCTGCACGGCGGTGATGCCGGCGCGCGTGCCGGCCACCTTGAAGTCCATGTCGCCGTGGTGGTCTTCCGGGCCTTGGATGTCGGTGAGCACCTTATATTCTTTGGGCGAGCGCATCATGAGGCCGCTCGCGATGCCGGCGACCGGCGCCTTGATCGGCACGCCGCCGTCCATGAGAGCTAGAGTCGAGCCGCAGACTGAGCCCATCGAGGTCGAACCGTTGGAGGCAAAAGCCTCGGAGACCAGACGGATGGTGTACGGGAAGGCGTCTTTATTCGGGATCACGGGCAGGAGCGCCTTCTCGGCAAGGGCACCGTGGCCGATCATGCGGCGGTTGGTGCCACCGATCTTGCCGGTCTCCCCTGTCGAGAATGGCGGGAAGTTGTAGTGGTGCATGAAGCGCTTGAACTCTTCTCCGGTGAGATTCTCTACGGTCTGAGCATCGCCCGGCGAGCCGAGCGTGAGCGCAGACATGACGTGCGTGCCGCCGCGGTAGAAGATGCCGGAGCCGTGCAGGATTGGCGATATCCCGCCCGCCTGTACATAGAGCGGACGGATCGTGTCCATATCACGGCCGTCAGCGCGCTTGTCGTCATCGATGGCGCCTGCATGCACGGCATCATTCACAGCCTCATCGAATATCTCGGCGGCCATGGCCTCATTGCCTTCAGGCATCTTCTCAGCGAATAGCTTGAGCCAGATATCATTGAGCTCGCCCATCCTGTCGCCGCCAGGCTCGCCGCTAAAGACATATTTGGCCAGCTTGGGCGCGATCTCGGAGTCAAAAAGCTCTTTTGTGCCTGGAGTCGGCTCGGGCAGAGCGACCTCGGCCTTCTT
Organism: Candidatus Parcubacteria bacterium; assembly: GCA_023264475.1. GTDB lineage: Bacteria > Patescibacteriota > Minisyncoccia > Phycocordibacterales > PALSA-1337 > C7867-002. The sequence goes on from JAHFMA010000057.1 coordinate 3,277, forward strand.
CTTGCCGATATCCTTGATGATCTTCTCTTGCCACTTCTGGATCTTCTCGATCTCTGCGGAAGCGCGAGCGAGGCCTTCGTTCACGGTCTCCTCGGAGACTTCCTTGGAGCCGACTTCGATAATATTGATAATGCTGTCTTTGCCGCAGGCTACGAGTTCTAGCGAAATGCCGAGATCAGTGCGCGCCTTGAAGTCTGGATTGACCAGCCACTCAGAATTCTTACAGATACGAACAGCAGACACTGGGCCTCCCCATGGGATATCAGAGGTGCCAAGCGCGAGCGAAGCGGCGATGACCGCGACTACATCTGGGTCGTCCTGATCGATAGAGATCGTGGTGACCACTACCTGCACTTCATTGCGCATGTGCTGGTCGAAGAGTGGGCGGATAGTGCGATCCACGACGCGGCCAGTGAGGATGGCTTCGGTCGAGGGCCTCCCTTCCCTGCGCACATATTGCGAGCCCATGATCTTGCCGGCCGCATAGAATCTCTCCTCGTAGTCGACGGTGAGCGGGAAGAAATCTCCATCGCGCAAGCGCCCCATGACTGCTGTCGCGAGGATGACGGTGTTGCCATAGCGGAGCATGACTGCGCCATTGGCTTG
>JAHFMA010000014.1 GCA_023264475.1 Candidatus Parcubacteria bacterium
CGGCCAGAGCCTTCTTGAGATCGATATGCATATGATTATCCTGTCCAGTTATAAGCCAAAACGCTGAAGTCGATCAGGTTGACGATCTTGTCCTTGTTCAAGTCGACTGTGACCGGCGGATTCTGGCGCTTGTACCAATAGGCCATGATCGAGAAGTCTACTAGATTGACGCGGCAATCGCCGTTCAGATCACCACGCACGGCGCATGTAGCCTTGTAGGACACATTATGATCGCCGACCTTGAAGGCTACTGCGGCGCTGTAAGGGCTGACCTGGGTCGAGGTCGCGGACTTCGATTTGGCGCTGTGGTCGCCATATTCTAGGACCGAGGTATCGAAATTGTATAGATATGCGCCAGACGCATCAGCGTTCGTTTTTCCGAAGAACTGCTGATCGGAGTTGACTTGGATCGTGACCTCGCTCTTCTTGGTTGATTGGCCGAAGATGATCTGGTTGTCGCCGCGCTTGACCTCGCTCTTATCTACGGCGATGGTCGGGGCCAAGAAGATGCCGCCGATCGTGATCGTCACGCTGCCGCTCACGGTGACCGGGAAAGATAGCGGGTTGGAGCGCCTGCCGGCGGAGTCGGTGCTATATACAGAGAAGAGATAAGCGGCAGAATCGAGCGACCCTACAGACACATTGAAGTTGGCTTCTGCATCTGCGACCGTCGTAGCGGCGAGCCTAGCATCCTTGAGGATGGTCACCGTACTGCCCGGATAGGCGCGGCCTGAGAGTATGACCATGCCGGAGGCAGAAGACGATGGACCGCCACCTCCGCCACCTCCGCCGCCTCCTCCGCCGCCGCCAGCGTTGTTGCCACCGCTAGAAACGGGCGTAGATGAGACTTCTGTGGAGGTCGCGATTATGGAGCCGTAGGCATCTGAAGCTCGCACAACAAAATAATATGGAGTCGCATTTGTGAGCGCACCGACTACCGAGCTCAGCACATTGCCCACTGACGAGTACGTATATGGGCCTCCTGAAGATGTGGAATAGCCTATCGAGTATCCGGAGACGATCCATCCGAAGCCTGGCGTAGCCGCAGTCCAAGACAAGGATACCTGGGCGTCGCCAGGAGTGGCTGTGACCGTCGGACTCACGATGAATGGCTCGTACAAGAAGCCTCCGAAGCTTTTGAAGGTCGCCGATACGGAAGCGCCTATGGCCGGCTGGGACAATATGCCCGTCAGTCCGAAGCTGGAGGAAGACGAATCGCCGCCCGGGTATAACACGGGCGCCGATACGGTATAGCTAGCCGAGGAGTATTCTTGGGCGAGCGCTAGAGCAGGCGCGAGAATGAACAGCGCGACGCCCAAGAATGAGAGTGGTTTGCGGAAAGGCATATTCATGCCTCTCAAGGGCTATTTCCCGGCGGCGGCCTTCTCGCCGACTTTCGGAAGAGCGGCCGAGGACTCAGGGATATTGATGTTGAGAGGAGCTACTTCGATGATCTTGTTCTCGGCCGGCCTCCAGAGGACGACTTTGCGAGCCTGAGCGTATATGAGGACCTGGTCGCCGATAGCGGCATTGACGAAGAAAGGCTGGCTCTTGAGAGGAGCGAGATCAGAGACCGTAGCGATGGTCGGGGTCTCGTTCTGAGGCAAGACGATGAGCTTGCCGACCTGGGCGATGATCTGCCTGACCTGGCTCTCGGCCGCGGCTTGAGGATTTTGGAGAGTTTTGACCTTATTCCAAAGAGTGAGATTGCCGTACAGAGAAGCGACGAGCACGATCGCGGACACTACAAAAGTCAGCTTGAGCTTGCGGGACATGGCGATTTTCGTTTCATTCATATGATTATGTATATAATTATCGGGTAGTTAGCCGTTCGATAAATGGAAGTATAGTCACCTTGGGCCGCAGTAGCAATTGCGGCTTGGGGATAACATCCGCACGCCTATCTAGCTTATGTCCTTGATGCCCGTCTTGACCTCTGGCAGATCATCCTTGCGGCTATATGATTTGATGATCTCGCTGATCTTGTCTATGACTTCTTTGGGGCTATATTGGCTCTTGATGAGGTAAGTGACCGCGCCCAATCCGAGGCCCTTCTCAGCATCGGCTTGGCCGGCTAGATTGGTCAACAAGACGACGGGGATATCTTTGAGCTTGGGATCAGCCTTCATCTCGCGGAGCACGTCGAAGCCGCTCTTCTTGGGCATCATGACATCGATGATAGCGACGGTCGGCGCGGGATCGAGCTTCTTGAGAGTTTCGATAGCCTCTTCCCCATCATGGGCCATGACCAGCTCATATCCCCCCAAGCGGAACGCCCTCTCATACATGCGGCCCATCAATGGATCATCTTCGGCTAGGAATAGCTTGGACATATTGAGCTCTGATTATAACTCTATTTGGCGCTGCTTGAGCGGCCATTGTGAATAAGTGCTTCTACCTTTTCTGTGACCTCTTTGATCTGATGCTCTATCTTGACCAGATAGAGGTCTGCTCCGGCATCCAAGAATCTCGCGGAGTCGTCGTGATAGAACGAGTTCGTAAGCACGACGATGGGGACATCCTTGAAGATCTCTTTGGACCGTAGGTCTCGCATGAGATCTAGGCCGTTCATCTTGGGCACCATGATATCCAAGATGAGAGCTGACGGCTTATCCTTCATGGCGTCGAGCGCTGCCAAGGCCTTCACGCCGTCATCAGCCAGGATCACCTGATAGCCGCGGAGCCTGAAAGCGCGCTCATACATACGGCTCATCTCAGCGTTGTCTTCGAGCAGGAAGATCGTATGTCCTTGCATACGCGAAGTATATCACCGTCCTATTGGGGCGCAATCGGCAGGGTGAACGAGAAAGTGCTGCCTTTGCCTAGCTCGCTCTGCTCGACGAATATCGATCCACCCATATACGATACCAGCCTATGGCAGATATACAGGCCTAGGCCGGTGCCCTGTGTGACATCGCGGGCGAGCATCTGCTCTCCTGCCTGTTGGAACTTCCTGAAGAGCAGGCTCTGATTCTGCTCCGAAACGCCGATGCCGGTGTCTACTACTTGGACTTTGATGAAAGACCCATCATGGCTGAACCGCACGGTGACGCCGCCCTTATCGGTGAACTTGATGGAGTTGCCGGCGAGATTGATGAGAACTTGTTCGACGCGGTTAGCGTCAGCTAGAGCCATCGGCAGAGGGGAGCTGGGCGGCACGACATCCAGAGATATGCCCTTCTTGACGGCAGTAGACCTGAGGTTGCCAATAGCCTTGGAGACGATGGAGAAGACGTCGATCTTGTCCTGCTTGATCTGTACATTGCCCTGCTCCAGGCGCGAAACTTCCAAGAAGTCGTTGACGATGTCGATGAGCCGGATGCTCGAGGCGTCTATATCTGAGAGCATCTCCTTCACATCAGGGCTCTTGATCTCGCTCGCGAACGAATCCATGATCATCTCCGCATTGCCGCGGATCGCCGTGAGAGGCGTGCGCAATTCATGGGAGGCCACGGCGAAGAATTCATCGCGAGAGCGCTCCATGACCTTGGCTTCGGTGATGTCTTCTAGGAGGAGCACGTACCCGATCTTATCGTCAGAGTCGGATCTAGACATGATCGGGGCTACGATTCCGCGCAGGATCTTCTTATCGAAGACGATCTCCTTGGTCTCGCATACAACTTTGCCCTTCAGACAGCGTTCGGCCTCAGCCGCGATATCAAAGCCGCCAAGCTTCTCTGATATCGCATTGATGGTCATACCATCTCCCTCTGCGAATCCAAAAAGCTCTAGCATGGCCCTGTTCTTGAGCAATATGCGGCCGCTCATATCGACGATCAGGAAGCCGAAGGAAAGGCTATTGATGGAGGCGAGGAGGCGCGAGCGCTCCTCTGTGAGCTCTTTGGTCCTGACCAGCACGAGCCCTTCGGCCGAATCTCTGGCTTTTGCCGTCTCTTCGTTGGAGCGCTTCAAGGCATTCAGGTTCTCCCTGAGATGTTGGATCATGACGTTGAATGACCGCGCCAAGCTCCCGACTTCGTCTTTCTCTTCGATAAGGCCGGGGTCGACATCGGCCTCGATATTCCCATCGGATATCTTCTTGGCTATGGCATCGAGCCGCAAAAGCGGAGTGATGATCTGTCTGGACCAAGCAAGGGATATGATGATGGTCACAATAGAGATCAGCACGAAGAGCGCCGCGCTGGCGATGCTAGAGATATAGTCTATGCGCGTGGTGGATGCTTGGAGCTCGGCGCTATGATTGATCTCCTTGAGGAGCAAGCTGGCGACATTCTGTCTCACGAAATCCAGCTTCCTATTCGCATCATCATAGCGCTGAGAGGTGCCTGCGAGATCGCCGGATCGCAAGCTGGCCACTCCAGCATCGGTGTCTGCGATGACGCTATTGATGGTATTGCGCACTCCGAGGAAAGCCAGCCTAGAATCATCGCTTGTGATGCTCTTGTCCAGAAGGAGGAAGATGCCGTTTATCAGGCTCTTGTTGTCCTCGTAGATAGAGAGGTTCTTGTCGTTGGGCGCATTCCGATAGGAATTGTAGCTCAACGCCAGCCGCGAGGTCGCGTTGATGAGCTCGTTTTGATTGATGATATTCGTGTCTATCTGCTCGTATCTTTCGACGATCACGACATGCAAGATGCCGAGCAACAGTAGCATGTTGAATACGATGGTCAGCAAAGACAGGAAGTATATGACCAATTTTCTGCGTATTCCTTTCTTATTCATCTGTCTTTGTGGCTCTTCCCAGATAGGTTATTTTTTGCCATAGACCTCATCGTGCGTGTGGAATCCGCCAGTGATGATGATAGCGTCCATATTATCCTTGGTCACGACGATCGGATCAAGGAAATACGACGCCACCTCGATCTTGCCATTATTCATAGTGCCGTTGGTCTGAGCCGGCTTGCCTTGAGCTATGAGCACGGCCTCTTCTGCCGCTCTGGTAGCCAGATCGTTCAGAGGCTTATATATAGTCATGGTTTGCAAGCCTTGGACGATTCTCTGGCAAGCGGCTAGGTCGGCATCCTGTCCGGAGACTGGGACATTCGAGAGGCCCGCCTCGATCAAGGCTCGGATCACGCCTCCGGCAGTGCCGTCGTTAGCCGCCACCACCGCATCCAGCTTCTTGCCGGTCGCGAGATATCCTTTGATGGATTTGTAAGCCTCTTCCGGATTCCAATTCGTGCTAAAAGAGCTCACCGGCAGAGTTATAGCGCCTGACTTGATGAGCGGAGCCAATACCTTCATGCTTCCCTCTTTGAGCAGAGAGGCATTGTTGTCAGTCGGGCTGCCGCCGATATAGGCGAAGGCGCCTTTGGATACGTGCTTGACCACCTCCGCCGCCTGGAGCTCGCCGAGCTTGCGGCTATCAAAGGTCAAGAACAGGTCCACGTCGCTATTCAGGATCATGCGGTCATATGCGATGACCTTGACGCCGGCGGCATGAGCCCTATCTACGATCGCCTTGGAAGCGACCGCATCATAAGGGACCACGACGAGCACTTTTGCTCCTTGGATTATCAGATTCTCCGCCTGAGAGATCTGCAGATTGCCGTCTTCGCCAGAATACAGGACCTGGACATCGGCTCCGAGCTCCTTGGCGCGCGCCGTGAAGAGGTCTGCATCCTTCTGCCAGCGTTCCTCATGCGAGGTGCCGAGGGAGAAGCCGATGAGCGCTCGGCTGACAGCCGCAGCTCCCGAAGGAGCCGCCGAAGGGGTCTGGGGCGCTATCTTGTAGATCGCAAATCCGGCGCCCGCTAAGAGGACGACTACTATGATTATAGAAACTACTATATTGTTCATATTATTTTTGACGGCTCATTAGTCTATTAAATGATCATTCCAAAGACTCCCCGCTCAAACGCTTGGCCAGGAAGTATATCGGCATGAGCAAGACCAGCATGATGAGGATGACTGTGATGAGCGTCAAGCGGTTCGTGGCATTGGCCACATTGATGATGTCCTGCTGATGCTTGGCGGCCGAGATCATGCCGATGATCTTGCCATCTTCATTGGTGATCGGAGCATAGCTGGCTTGGAACGGCTCGCCATACATATCGATATTAGCCGTCACAGTCTGGCCGTCAGCGAGGACGCTCGAAGAGAGGCTACGATCTGCGAGCTTCACGCCTACGAGGCGTTTGGTGCCGTCGGCGGCGAAAGCGGTGCCTGAGATCGAGGTGTCGCCTTTGTATATGAACATCTCCAAGCCGGTGACGCGCTTCATGCTATCGGCAAAGGCGTTATCCAGCTGATAGCCGGCGAGCACGATGCCGATGATCTTGCCGGCAGAGATGATCGGGGCTCCGGCCCTCACGGACAAGCCCTCGACAGGATCGTCTTCGATGGTCGAGAAGCGGTTGCCTTGAGCAGCTTCCTCGAAAGCGCGCTCGCCAGCTACGGAGTCTCCGTGACGAGACAGCGCATGTGCGCGCACGATGACGCTACCTTGGGCATCAGCGATGGTCAAGAATCCGAGGCTATAAGTCTGCAGGAACTTCTCAGCCGCCTGCGTCAGGGACGCCGGATCATTCTTGGCCAGAGAAGAGACGATGTCAGACTCTTGAGATACGAGGCCGGCCTTGGCCAGAGCCTCGCCCTTCAGAGAAGAGACGGCATAATCGAGCACCTTCACATCTGTCACCAGGTTGCGCGCAGTCTCGGCGGTAACGCGGCTGATGAGAATGGTCGAGAAGGCCAGAGTCACGATCGTAGCCAGGAGGAAGGTCACGCCGACCGAAAGCATCATCACGCTCTCGCTCAGTCGCAAGCGCATATATTGCCAGACCCAATAGCCAAGGACGATGAAGCCGGACACTTCGACCAAGAGGCGCAGGGCCGCAAAAGGAGAGGTCGAGCTGCCCTCAGGAATGAAGACTGCGATGAGCGAACCAAGCGCCAAGAGGACGAAGCTCACGAAGAAAGGCTTCCATGTCGGATTGAGCTCGCGGCGCCATTGACGGAAAGCGAGGAACGCGATGAGCGCAAGGCCGAGAGCGGAGAGAGCGTGGACATAGCCGCTGAAGAGCGTGAAGGACGGCACCACGATGATCGCGTGGGCGGCGATCTCGATCTTCTCTAGGAAGCTCGAGATGATGAGCAGGAGCGCGGCGCCGAAGATGATGGACCCGACGAAGAGCAGGATGTCATTGCCGAGCGTCATAGCTTGGATCACATACCAGACCGCGCCGAGAGAGAAGCCCAGGGATCGGGCGAGCATGAACGGATCAGGCCGCAGGCGATATGCGTCGAAGGAGAGCCAGGCCGCGATGATGAAGACGATCGCGCCGACCATGCCGACGGCGAAGACGAAGTTATTAATTATGAAATAGAGCGACATACCTGTCTATTGTACCGTACTTTGTTTTAGCAGGTTATCAACTTTTTCTACCAAGACCCGCTCGGATAGGATGCCTGCGTATATCTCCTTGACCGCCCCATCGCGAGATATGAAATAAGTGGTCGGCAAGCCTTTGACGTCATAGCGGCTAGAAGCCTCGCCGAAAGGATCGAGCAGAGCCTTCGTGCCATATCCTCCTCTCTCCATGAATGAGGCTACGATGCTCGGGTCTTCTTGGCTATCGATCGCGACCACATTGACCAGGCGGGCCTGTTCTGAGTCGTTGCGCGCATAATCATCGAGGATCTTGACTTGGTCAGCCGCATCAGCGCTCCATGTGGCCCAGAATGTCACGATCGCCGGCGCGCCATAATATTGCGACAGCGCCGTACGATCGCCGGCGAGGTCCGACAGCGCAAAATTCGGGGCGCGCCGGCCGAGCAGGCTCTGGCCTGGGACAGCTTGGGGGATCTCCGCGGCCAGGTCCGTAGAGCCGACGATCTGTGGCAAGATATATTTGCCCGCGATATAGAATCCCGTAGCCGCGATGGCCATGGATAGAGCTACGAAAGCCAAGATATGCGAGTGTTTCTTCATGGATATGCTAACGGAACCAATCGACGACTGCCTGGATGAGAGCGCCGAAGCCTGATATCGGCTGGGTCGCGAACGGCAGTCCGATGAAGCCAGGGATGTCGAGCGAGATATCTTGCTCGAGCGTCTTCATGCCTGGGGCCGTGACGATCAAGCGATATTTCCCTTGCGGAAGCGTCAGATCATAGCTGCCGTCGGCACCCGTATCCGTCGAGAGCGCTACGCCATCGCCGGTCATATATGGCGCATAGCTCCGAGTCTCCTCGCTCAATTTTAGCACGCGGATATGAGCGCCGCCGACAGGCGTGTGCACGGAGCCTTCCACGGCATAGACCAGGCCGCGATCGAGGATCTTGAGCGTGCCTAGCTCTTTGCCCATGAAGGCATTGCCGCTCTGATCAGAGCTGGATATAGCCAACCGGCTCGTGCTGGTAGCCGTATCTGGCGGGATGGACGCCGTCCATAGGCCGGTAGCGAGATCGTGTGAGAGCAGGAACGACGACGAACCGACCGCGAGCGTCGCGGCTGATGTATCCCCTTCTAGAGATATGCTGAATACGACTGGACTATGGGCAGGAATAGATACGGCGCCGCTGTCATCCGGCGGCAAGCGCACGCCGTCAGTCTCCAGGAAGAAGCTGCCGACGCGCGGAGCTGTCCGGTCGATCCTGACCTGCCTAGAGATAGGCTTGGAGACGTTGCCAGCGGAGTCGATGGCTCTGACCGAGATCGTGTAGGATCCATCATCGAGAAGGAGCGGGTAGCGTATAGAATACGAGGCGCGCGTAGTATTGAAGCCTTTGGCTATGAGCGCGCGGTACCAAGAGCCATCAGGCTGGGCCTCATTCATGCCTGAGGATATGGCGTATTCCACATATTCTACGCCTGAGACGTCGTCGGTCGCGATGCCGGAGGCGGACAAGCCTATCGAGCCGCTCGAAACGCTCGTGTCAGCGCTCAGAGACTCGACCACGGGCGCGACATCGTCTACGGAGAAGCTGGCTATGAGCGAGACCGGCATGATGCCATCGGTCGTGGATATGCGGAGCTCATAGTCGTTGGCCTGCGTGAGCTTGCTCGCGTCGAACGGCACGTCTCCGATAGCCGCCACATGATCTGCGATCGTCTTCCAAGCACCTCCATATATGCGGTAGCTCACCGTAGTGTCGCCCAACTGATCGCCGTCGGCATCCTTGATGCTCCACTTGATGTCTGTCTGTCCGGATAAGCCATGGAACGGTTTGGGATTAATGAGAGTGATGACTGGCGGATTATCATAGACCAGCGTCATCTTATACGGCTTGCTCATGTTGCCCGCTTCATCCGTAGCCGTGAGGCTCAGAGCATGGATACCTTTGGCCAAGAAGGTCACGCTGCCAAAATCGAATGTTCCGTTCGCGAGCGCCTTGGCCGTGGTGGTAGCGCCATCATACGATAGAGAGACCATGCTCCCAGGCTCGGCAGTGCCGGCAAGGCCCGTTTGCATCCCGGGGCTATCCGGGCTTTGATCGTTCGCATCAGTCAGCATCGCCCCGCTCCTCACAGAAGATACCTGAGGCGCCGCCGGAGCCGTCCTATCTATCGTGACCGGGTGAACGGCCTTGCCCATCGTGCCGCGGGCGTCAGTCACACGGAAGAGGATCGGGTATGTCCCCTCCTTCATGGCCGGCAAAGCCAGAGAGAAGCGCCGTTCTGATAATGACCCGAAGGTATCCAAGAATTTGATCGGCAGCCAATTCGTGCCACGATCTAGGCTATATTCGGCGCTGTTCACATTGGGCCTGATGCCGACATTGTTGGATGTCAGAGCGCGGCCGACGAGCGTCGGCGCACCATCTCTGGTGACGGTCTTCCTGCCATCTTCGAAGCGGAAGAACGGCACGGTATTCCTGACTGTGAAGCGTACGATGCTAGAAGTGGCCTTGGCATAGCCATCATCGACGATCACGCGCAGAGAATATTCGCCATCGTCTACTTCGGTGGCATTCCATATATAGCCGCTGGACGGCACCGCTTCGCCGATCGGCGTCCAAGCGGACTCGATAGGATTGCGCCCAGGTTGGATCTGATAGGTATAGAAGAGGCTGTCGCCGTTCTCGTCCGCCCCATTCACAGCGATATTCTCCTGGTCGCTGACCACTTCGTCACGCACAGGCTTCACGAGCGTTATGGTCGGCGGCACATTCCATTTGACGTCGGATTCTGCGGCCGGGCCCACGACTCCGAAGGCATCCCGCGAAGACACGCTCAAGTAGTTGATGCCGTGATTCTTGGATTTGTCCAAGGCCACGCCCTTGAATATGAAGTTCCCGTCGCTGTCCGGCTTGGTTTCTGCGGCATCTGCGCCGTTCACCTGCAAAAGCACCGTGGTATCATCGCGAGCCGTTCCTCTCACATCGATATGGTCGCTGGCCACGGCGGTCTTGGCGGCCGGCGAGACGATCGTCGGTGCGGGCGGCGGATTGACGCCGACGCTGAAAGTCCCGCCCGAGACCGTGGTCGTGCTGATATTCCCTGCGGCATCGGTGCCTGTGACCGATATGTGCGCCGTGCCGTCATGATCTGGAATAACCGTATAGCTGGCAATGAAATGCCCGGCATTGCCTGACACATTCAAGGTCACCGGTTCCGCCCCATACTGGCGCACGGTGACGAGAGGCGGCGCGGGTAGATCCTTGGATGAGTCGATCGTGATCGCCACAGTCCCGCGCCG
>JAHFMA010000058.1 GCA_023264475.1 Candidatus Parcubacteria bacterium
GTTGTGCAAATAGATCTGGCATAGTATATTCGGTTCAGTCAAGCATTCACAATTCAACCAAAGGAACCAGATGGAAACCGATGAGAACGCAGAGCTATGCAAGTTCTTGCCACGCTTGTATTTCTTCTTGCGAGCATTGCGCGACGGAGGCTGGGTTTCGTGCATCGCCGGCGAAGGGCTGATCCGGATCAAACAGCCGCATATGAAAGGCGAGTCCTTGTGTCCGATCCAAGCGATCGTGATGATGCAGACCGGGAAGGCGCTCAATGGCGAGAATCTCCGCACGGACTTGTTCGTCTGCAAGTATCTGGGCATCAGCATGGCGGTCTTGTACAGGGTCAAAGATATCCTCGAAGGCTGTAGGAATAATGCCCTAGATCGTGAGGTTTATGACAAGATCCGCGAAACCATTGGCATGGCCGCTGTTCCTATGAAGCCGGAGCCTGCGCTCAGGCAGACACGGCTCTGGATAATCAGGGTGCCGACCAGCACAGGAGCCAACTAGCCAGATCGGCATCAAGTAGCGCAAAGAGGGATAAAACCCTCTTTTTTATTGCCGGAATTGTCGAGAGGCCGAATTCGTGCTACTATCCGCCCACTATGCCCGACGCTAAGAAGAAAGCGGCGCGTGCTACTGTACACGGTGAAGACAAGATCACCGTCAAAGGAGCGCGTACCCACAATCTCAAGAATATCACGGTCGAAATGCCCCGTAACGCTATGATCGCGGTCACGGGCCTTTCCGGTTCCGGCAAATCCTCCCTCGCCTTCGACACGATCTTCGCCGAGGGCCAGCGCCGCTATGTCGAGTCGCTCTCCGCATACGCCCGCCAATTCCTGCACAAGATGCAGAAGCCCGACGTGGACGAGATCTCGGGCCTCTCTCCGGCCATCGCCATCGACCAGAAATCGCGCTCCAACAACCCGCGCTCGACCGTGGCTACCATCACCGAGATCTACGACTATCTGCGCATCCTCTTCGCGCGAGTGGGCAAGCCGCACTGCCTCATCTGCGACCGCGAGATCCGCCGCATATCCAAAGAAGAGATCCTAGATACCGTCCTCAAGACCGTCTCCGAGCATTCCGCCAAGGCCAAGAAGGTCTTCGGCGTCGATATCGCCGATGCCAAGGTGCGCGTCTGGGCTCCGGTCGTCGTCGGTCGCAAAGGCGAGTATTACCAGCTCCTCTATGACCTCCTCGGCAAGGGCTATGACCGCGTCAGGATCGACGGCAAGACTCACCGCCTCCGTGAGCAGATCATCCTCGAGAAGAACAAGAAGCACGACATCGACATCATGGTCGACGAGATCTTCTTGAGCGAATTCACCGACCCCAAGCAGGCTGGGAACGCCAAAGAGCGCCTCTCAGAGGACCTCGAGCGCGCCGTACAGGAGGCGGACGGCCTCATCAAGGTCGAGTATCCAGGCTCCAAGGAATCTCCCGGGGAAGAGAAGGCTATGTCCGTCAAATTCATGTGCCCGTACGACGGCTTCTCGTATCCCGAGATCGAGCCGCGCCTGTTCTCCTTCAACTCTCCGTACGGCGCCTGCCCGGCCTGCAACGGCCTCGGCACCGAGAGCCTATTCAGCGACAAGGATTGCGCCACCTGTATGGGAGCCCGCCTACGCCCCGAAGCTCTGCATGTCATGATGGATGGCAAGAATATCGTGGATGTCACGCGCCTCTCTATCGAGAAGGCGGTCGGCTATTTCAAGAATATCGGCCTCACCTCGGCCGAGAAGGAGATCGCCAAGGTCGTCCTCAAGGAGATCTCCGCCCGCCTTTCATTCATGGTCAATGTCGGCATCGAATATCTCTCGCTCGATCGCCGTGCCAGCACGCTCTCCGGCGGGGAAGCTCAGCGCATCCGTCTGGCTTCACAATTAGGTTCAGGTTTGGTTGGAGCACTTTACGTATTGGATGAGCCGACAATTGGTCTTCATCAGAGAGATAATGACCGTTTGATAAAAACCCTTCTTCATTTGAGGGATCTGGGCAATACGATCCTGGTCGTCGAGCATGACGAGGACACTATGTTCGCCTCCGACTATATCGTCGACATCGGCCCAGGCGCCGGCGTCCACGGCGGCGAAGTCGTCGTCTCCGGCTGGCTGGACGAGCTGCTCACAGCCAAGAAGAATACTTCCGGCTCGCTCACTCTCTCGTATCTGCGAGGCGAGAAGGTCGTGCCTACGCCGTCCAAGCGCCGTGAGCCTAAGGGCAAGATCATGATCAGGAACGGCAACGTTTTCAATATCAAGGACATGAATGTGGATCTGCCGCTCGGCACCATGAACGTCATCACCGGCGTCTCCGGCTCGGGCAAGTCCTCATTCATGTATGAGATCCTCTATCGCAACCTGCAGGCTCGTCTCGAGCGTCGCCACCGTTCCAATGAGATGATCAACTGCCGCGACTTCACCGGTGCCGAATACATCGGGCGCACCATCCTCATCGATCAGTCGCCGATCGGTCGCACGCCGCGCTCCAATCCGGCTACCTATACCGGCGCTTGGACTCATATCCGCGATATGTTCGCGTCCGAGCCTGAGGCTCGCGCGCGTGGCTGGGGACCGGGCCGATTCTCCTTCAACCGCCCAGGCGGACGCTGTGAGGCCTGCGAAGGCAACGGCGAGATCGCTGTGGAGATGCACTTCCTGCCTACGGTCTATGTGACCTGCGATATCTGCAACGGCAAGCGCTTCACCAAGGAGACCCTCGACATCAAGTTCAAGAAGAAGAGCATCCATGACGTGCTCGAGATGACCGTCGAGGAAGCGCTGGCCTTCTTCGAGGACATTCCGGCCATATATGACCGTCTGTTCACGCTCGCGGATGTCGGCCTCGGCTATCTCAAGGTCGGCCAATCAGCTACGACCCTCTCCGGTGGCGAGGCCCAGCGCGTCAAGATCTCGAGCGAGCTCTATCGCTCCCATATCCAGAAGACGATCTATCTCCTCGACGAGCCCACCGTCGGTCTCCACTATGAGGACGTGGCCAAGCTCATCGGCATCCTCCAGAAGCTCGTGGACAAAGGGAACACCGTCGTGGTCATCGAGCACAACCTTGATCTCATAAAGAATGCAGATTACATCATCGATATCGGTCCTGATGGCGGCGAACGCGGCGGCAATATTGTCGCCAAGGGCACGCCTGAGGATGTCGCGGCTAACGCCAAGTCCTATACCGGGCAGTATTTGAAGAAGGTGCTCAAAAAGGGGTAGACTCATGGGGCGGCCAGTTTCGCAAAAATTCATGAACCTAGCTAAGCTCACCAAACTCGCTCTCCCCGACACCCCCGGCATATACATCTTCCGGGACGCCAAGAAGCGTCCTCTATACATCGGCCGCGCCACTTCGCTCAAAGATCGCACCAAGAGCTATTTTGCCGCTGACCTCATCGCCACCCGCGGCCCTCGCATCGTGGACATGGTCACCAAGTCTCAGAACGTCACTTGGCAATCCACCGACAGCGTCCTCGAGGCTATCCTCCTCGAATCCGAGCTCATCAAGCGCTACCAGCCCCACTACAACGTCGACGAGCGCGACGACAAGAGCTCTCAGTACGTTATCATCACCGCTGAGCCTTGGCCGCGCGTCTTCCTGGCCCGTGCTCGCGACCTCGATCAAGCCATCAAGGAGGGCGAATTGCCATACAAGATCAAGAGGCGTTTCGGCCCATATCCCGAGTCCGGACTCATCAAGGAGGCACTCAAGATCCTCCGCCGACTTTTCCCATTCAAGGACAAAAAGTCCCTCGATACTCGCCACGACGCTTTCTACCGCGCGATCGGCCGCTCACCGCGCG
>JAHFMA010000059.1 GCA_023264475.1 Candidatus Parcubacteria bacterium
GAGCTTGAGCTCCGGTAGGAGGGATTTGGACTTGATGAGGAGAAGCGTCGAAGCGACCAATATGAAATGCGCCGATTCCCCCATAGGCATCGCTTCGAACTGGCTCACATGGGCGATAAAGTCGTCAGTGACCTTGGCTAGGGCGATATCATTGACAAAAAGCTTGCGGGACTCGATGAGCTCAAGGAGGAGATCGAGCGGACCCTCGAATGATTGAGTCTTAACGGTGAAGGCCATATTTAGAGCACTCCTACGGCCTTCTTGGCTTCCACGAGCTTGGCGGAAGCTGCCTCGTTGGCCTTCTTGGCGCCCTGTCGGAGTATCTCGATGACCTTACCCTCGTCCTTGGCGAGAATGGCGCGGCGCTCGCGCAGAGGCTTCACGAAGGCGTCTACATCCTCGATGAGCGCCTCCTTGAGAGCCTTGTATTTGCCCTTGTTGGCTTCGTAGAGCGGCTTGAGGTCGGCTTCGGTCCTGAAAAGCTTGTGGATGGCATACACATTAGTCGGCACATCTCCGCTCGAATCTGTGACGATGCCCATGACGGCCTTGGCGATCTCTTCTCTCTCGGCGAAAAGCGGGATGGTGTTGCCATAGCTCTTGGACATCTTGCGGCCGTCGGTACCGGGCACAGTGGCGACATCCTTCATGATCATGTCCTCGGGGAGCTTGAAGGCCTCGGACTTGAAGGTGTGATTGAACTTGAGAGCGATATCACGCGCGTACTCGACGTGCTGTTTCTGGTCTGCGCCAACGGGTACTATGTCAGTGCCATATAGGAGGATATCAGCGGCCATGAGGACCGGGTAATTGAAGGTGCCGACGTTGAGCTCTTTGTCTTTGGCCTCGGCGTCCTTGTAGGCGTGCGCGCGCATGAGGTAAGGCATGGTCACGATGGTGTCGAAGATCCAGGCAAGCTCGGTGTGCGCCGGCACATCGCTCTGTTTGAAGATCACGGACTGCGCCGGATCGAGGCCGATGGCGAGATAATCAAGTGCCAGGTCGAGAGTCAGTCGGCGCATCTCGGCGGCGTCTTGGATGAGGTTGAGGGCGTGATAGTCGGCAATAAATAGATGGCAATCGTATTTTTCGGAAGCCTGCAGGTCCACGAATTGCTTCATCGCACCGAAATAGTTGCCGATATGGGGGCGGCCAGTTGGCTTCACGCCGGATAGGAGGATTTTCTTCATGGGTGAATGATAGCAGAAAATGTGCCAGAGAATAAGGGTTTTCTGTATGTATTGACTATATACAATAAAAGTAGTATAATTGCGCCAGAATAGTCTGCCGCTCTATTCCGGATTACATGAAGT
This sequence comes from Candidatus Parcubacteria bacterium, assembly GCA_023264475.1. Lineage (GTDB taxonomy): Bacteria > Patescibacteriota > Minisyncoccia > Phycocordibacterales > PALSA-1337 > C7867-002. The sequence goes on from JAHFMA010000059.1 coordinate 1,314, forward strand.
ATCGCTATAGGTCGCAAGCTTATGGTGATGGGCTGAAACCCCATGGTCCGCAAAAGGCATTTGAAAAATGAATATGGAAGAAATCGATATGTTCGAATGGCTAATAACGAATATTCCTGAAAACCTGGTCAAGGTATGGGAAAAAAAGAACCTCAAAGGTAGGACATTGCAGTCTTGTCTGAGCGAGTGGAGGAAGGCGAAAGTAACAAGGGATAAGTATAAGTATAGTGAGTTTCATCGCATACTTTATACAATATTCCTGTTTGCAATATTCACATGTATTCTTTTTCTTCTCGTCAGCCATGCATCAATATTTGAGTATATTGCTCCCATGATCGCTGTGGTTGGGCTGAATTGGAATGAAGTTAAAAGGAATAATAAGCGCCAATCGGCTGACAAAACCATTGATGCTTGTGAGTCGGAGTTTGACGCCTTCAAGAATACCTTGAAAGTGCTCAATCCATGCAGTAAGGGACATGCCCATCCTTGGGTCTACAATCCCCCTAGGATTCAGAGCAGACTTATCGAATTGGCCCGTAACGTCCTCTATAGTGAAGAAATGTTTAAGGCGGTTAGGCTAGATCTTGGACGTGGAAGTTTGGAAGTGATATCGGCAGCAGAACGCATAGATCGCAATCGAAATGATTTCAGTGAGATGTTGTCTGCAGCTGAGTCTCTTGAGGTGTTTGGTGTGCCGTTTGAAAGGAAATGGTTTTTCGAAACCGCTGAAAGGATGTACCCAATTAGGTAGCACTTTAGTTTGCAAAAGCCCCGACAGTAGTGCCGGGGCTTTTTTCATGCCTACACATTCATGCCTAGAAGTGCTTCTTCTCGTCCTTGACCAACATGAGATAGAAAGCCGGGACGATATAGAGGGTCAGGAAGGATGACAACGTCAGACCGAAGATCACGGCGGAACCGAGGGCGCGCCAGAATTCATCGGAAAGCGTCACCGGCAATATGCCGAAGATGGTGCAGATGGAAGTGATGAAGATGGCTTCGAGGCGGGCCTTGCCGGCGTCAGCGATGGCGTCTTCGAACGGGATGCCGCTTGCGAGGTTGATGTTGATCTTGTCTACCAGGATGATGGAGTTCTTGACCACGATACCGAAGAGCGCGAGCGTGCCGATGAGGCCTGGAAGGCCCAATGAGACATCGAAGACCGCCATACCTACGAACACGCCGATGAGGGCTAGCGGGATCGGCACCAGCACGATGAGCGCCTTGCGGAAGGAGTTGAACTGGATGATGAGGGTGGCCACGATCAGGATGAGGGCGATCATCATAGCGCGGATGATAGAGGCGAATGATTCCGCATTCTGCTCATTCTCGCCGCCATATACCACTGAATACCCTGCCGGCATCGGATATGAGGCGAGCTTCTTCTCGAATGCGGCCAATATCGTGGCGCCGTTGGTGCTCGTATCGGCACCGGACGAGAGCAGGATAGTGCGCTTCTGGTCGATGCGGGTGATGACATCTACCGCTGGCTTGAGCTCGATCGTAGCGACGTCTTTGAGATAGACCGGTTGGCCCTGATTGTTGAGGACCTGAAGATTCTGGATCGAAGCGAGGTCAGGGATAGAAGCCTTGTCGAAAGTGGCGAGGAGCTGGATATCATCGTCGCCGCGGATGATCTTGGTGACTTCGGTGCCGGAGACGGCGGTGCGGAGCATCGAGCCAACTGTGATGGCATTGAGGCCGTACTGCTCCATGCGGGCCTGATCTAGGCGGAAGGTATATTCAGGCACGGAGTCCTTGAGCGAGACATTGACGTTGATCACGCCAGGGATAGAAGCGAGCTCTGGACGCAGGTCGCCAACGATCTTCTTCAAGACATCTAGGTCGTCACCGGTCACGCGCGCTTCGAAGGCGCTGCCCGCCGGCGGGCCGCCTGCAGGAGTAGCGACGCTAATCTCTACGCCAGGGATATGATAGCCAGCTAGATCGGCACGGATCTTGTCGGCGAGCTTGTAGGACTTCATGGTACGGGCATCCTTGTCGTCCTTGAGGGTGAGGATGATGGAAGAGATGTTGGAGCCGCCCGAGCTGCCGGAGAAGCCCGATGGGCTGCCGCGACCGATCGCAGTGGTGTAGCTTGTGACGTCAGAGTAGATATCGAGCTTGGCTTCGACCAGAGCGGTCTTGGCGTCGGTGGCGTCCAGATTGGAGCCCACAGGAGTGCGCAGGTCGATATAGATGTAGTCGGAATCGGAGACCGGGAAGAATTCATTCCTGACTATGCCCGTGGCGACCAGCGCGATGGCGCCTAGGAATAGTCCGAAGACGCAAGCCAAGACCCATCGGCGGCGCTTCTTGTCGAGGATGTAGTAGCGGAACGAGCGCTCATAGAGCGGCAGGAGCTTGTGGAAGTCGACGATGCCGTGGATGAGCCTCACGCCGAAGCTCTCATGCTCGCGGCTGCCCTGCTCCAGGAGCTTGGTCTTGACCAGCTCGTCGTCCTGCCATTCGCGCGCGC
>JAHFMA010000060.1 GCA_023264475.1 Candidatus Parcubacteria bacterium
TATAGGAGCTCGCGGTAATTCCAGAGCTCTCGCAGGTCCGAAAGGTGGAACAGCCGCTTGGGGCGGATGACGGTCGTGGCCGTGGACATGGCGCAATGCTAGCATTTTGAGGCCTGTTTTGCTACCCTTTTACCTATCATGATAATCAAAAAGACCGCCAGCTTCTTGGCCAAGGCCGCATTATTCCTCATCCCGATCCTGCCGCTCATCGTCGCTGACCCGTTCTTCTTCCCGTTCATCACAGGCAAGGCCTTCTTCTTCCGCATCTTGGTCGAGATCGCCTTCGCTGGTTGGCTCATCCTCGCTTGCCTCGATGCCAAGTACAGACCGCGCTGGTCTCCGATCACGATCGCGGTCAGCGCCTTTGCGCTTGTGACCCTGGTCGCCGACCTCCTCGGCGTCAATCCGATCCGCAGCATGTGGTCCAACTTCGAGCGCATGGAAGGCTGGATCACCATCATCCACCTCTGGGCCATGTATATGGTGGCTACTCATGTCTTCGGCCATGACGAGGAAGGCCGCCGCGCCTGGCACCGCTTCTGGAATGCCGAGCTCTTCGTGGCTCTCATCGTCGCCGCCTACGGCATCGCACAGCTCGCCGGTTGGGCCGCTATCCACCAAGGCTCGACTCGTATCGACGCTTCGCTCGGCAACGCCGCATACATGGCCGTCTACATGCTCTGGAATGCCGGCATGGCCACATACATGTTCTTCGTGGCTCGTGCCAAGCAGATCTCCAATCATGCCTTCCTGACTTGGTTCTATCCGATACTTGCCGTGCTATTCGCCTTCGAGGTCTTTGAGACTGCGACTCGCGGCACCATCCTCGGATTGGCCGGCGGCATCATCCTAGCTTGCACCTTGTACGCCATTCTCGCCAAGAAGGAGAAGCCGGTCCGTCGCCTCGGCGCGCTCGGCGTAGTCGCGATCATCATCGCGATCGGTGCCGGTCTCTACGCCTCGCGCAATACGCATTTCGTCCAGAGCCACGAGACGCTCAATCGCCTCGCCAGCATCTCTTGGTCAGAAGCCCAAGGCCAAGCCCGTAACTACATCTGGCCGATGGCCCTGAAGGGTGCCATGCAGCGCCCGGTCCTCGGCTGGGGTCAAGAGAATTTCAACTACATCTTCAATGCAGGATATGACGCCAGGATGTGGAACCAGGAGCAGTGGTTCGACCGCGCGCACAGCGTCTTCATCGACTGGCTGGTCGCTTCCGGCGTGCTCGGCCTCCTCGCCTATCTCGCGCTCTATGTCTACTTCTTGCGCGCCGTCTGGCAGTCTCAGCTGACGCTGGCCGAGAAGACGGTCCTCACCGCCGTGCTTGCCGGCTATGCCGTCCATAATCTCTTCGTCTTCGACAACCTCGCCAGCTACATGATGTTCTTCGCGGCGCTCGGCTTCGCCAACTCTCTCAAGCATGGCCGACCGATCAAAGCGCTCGGCGACAAGCCGATGCCTTCCGATGCCGTCGAATATATCGCTGCACCGGCAGTATTGATAGCTTTGATTGCTGTCATCTATTTCTTCAATGCCCGCCCGATTCAAGCCAACCAACAGCTCATCTCCGCCTTGGAGTCTTGCTCCTATTCTCGCCCTGATCCGGCGCTATTCGAGCGCGCGCTGTCGATCGGTGTCTATGTCTCCGGCCAAGAGATCCGCGAGCAGATATTGTCCTGCGCTACCGGAGCGATCACTAGCCAGCAAGTCGCGCCTGCTAGCAAGGAAGCCATATATGAGCTAGCCGTGAAGAGCGTCCAAGACCAGATCGCTGCCACCAAGCTCCGCGATGCGCGCATATACGCGCTCGGCGGCTCCTTCTACGATTCCATCTCCCAGTTCGATAAGGGCGCTGCTCTCCTAGAGACCGCTCACGAGCTCTCATCGGCCAAGCAGTCGATAGATGTCGAGCTCGCCAATGCATATATCAACATGGGCCAGTATGCCAAGGCTGTCGCCTTGCTCGGTCCGGCCTATGAGGTCACTCCACAGCATCCGACGCTGCGCACTCTATACGCGATGGCGCTCATCGCGAATGGCGAGGAGTCCAAGGCGCACCAGATCTTCAAGGATGACCCGTCCGTATTCGAGATCAGACAGACTGGCCAGATCTACATGCTCATCAAAGAATATGACAAGGCTATCGCCGTCTTCAAGAAGCTCCACGATGCTGATCCGACCGGCCTCACCACCGGCGCCGATCTCGCTCAGGCGCAATACGCCGCCGGTATGAAGTGGTCAGCTGTTACCACTCTTCGCGACCTAGAGAAGGCGCATCCGGAATACAAGGATCAGATCGAAGCGGCGATCAAGCAGGCGCAGGGTTAGTTTCTAAGATCGTCACACTAAGTTATTGGAATAGGTAAAACAGTTGTGAGGTGGTTGAGGGACCTTGCGAGCGCGACTGGCGCGAGCACGAGACTCTTCCTGGCCAGGAATCGTCCGTGTCCCGAAACCACCTCACAACTGTTTGCTGTACCCAATAACGCAAAAGGCCGCCGAGGGCGGCACTTTGCGTAGACATTTTTGGAGAGTGCCCACACGGGTACTCACGGGCGCATTATATCGCTTTTGCCGCGGCCCTTCAAGAGGCATCTGGTGGATATCGAGGCGTGTTCACATTCATGCCTATACGGGTTACAATTATGTTAGTTGCACCTACTGACGGCGACGGCTGTACTCACAATATACTAGACATATAATTTGGAGCTCGCACCCGTCGCCGTCAGTTGGTACAATCGCTATGCCTGCCAGATTCGGCCGGCACACCTCATACATGATACTCAGAGAGAATGTGTCATTAGCTGAATATACAACCTTCAGGATCGGTGGTCCTGCTAGGTTCTTTTGCCATGTCGCCACAGAGAATGGATTGGTGGAGGCGATCAAGTTCGCCAAGGAGAGGAAGCTGCGCATATTCATTTTGGGAGGCGGATCCAATCTCCTTATTTCTGATAAAGGGTTCCCGGGCTTGGTCATTAAGGTCGAGTTCAAGGGAGTGTCATACTCGCCCTTCCCAGGAGGAGTTGAAGGCGAAACCCTAGTTCGAGCGGCTGCAGGTGAGATGTGGGATGAGCTGGTCGCCGCTACTGTCGAACGCGGATTTTACGGCCTAGAGAATCTTTCGGCTATTCCAGGCACGGTCGGCGCCGCGCCAGTCCAGAATATCGGAGCCTATGGCACGGACGCTTCCAATACGATCGTATCCGTTAGGGCATTCGATCGCCGCAAAATGGTCTATCTTGAGCTCCCAGCTGCGGCGTGCCATTTTGCATACAGAGACAGCATCTTCCTCCAGGACCGCACAAGATATGTGGTAACTAGCGTTGGCTTCAAGCTCTCATCCAAGGGGACGGTCAATGCGAGCTATCGTGATGTCAAAGAATATTTTGAGTCGCACAAGACGCTCGGCGCCACGCCGACATTGGCTGAGGTCCGAGACGCGATCATCGACATCCGCTGGAACAAGCTGCCAGATTGGCACAAGTGGGGGACGGCAGGCTCATTCTTCAAGAACCCTCTCATCTCCGCGCGTAAATTCGCCAAGCTTTCCAAGCAATATCCAGGCATCGTCGGCTATCCTGATCCGGATGGTCGCGTCAAGATAGCGCTCGGTTGGGTGCTCGACAATATCTGCGACGTCAAAGGCCTTTGCATGGATGGGGCGTGCGTATATGAGAAGCAGGCTCTAGTCCTAATAGCCAAGCCTGGCGCCACTGCCGCAGAGATAGTCACGCTCGCCCAGAAACTCATGAAAGAGGTCAAGAAGAA
>JAHFMA010000061.1 GCA_023264475.1 Candidatus Parcubacteria bacterium
AAGGCCACGAGACCCTTCTGCCCTTCTGACAGCGAACCGATCCTAGTATTGATGGCGTCGGCACCGATGAGGAAGCTCGCGGCCACGGCACGGAGCTCGGTCTCGATGAGGCGGCCTTCGACGGAGCGGATGATCTTCTCGAGGGACTGGTACACGGTGTCATTGAAATCCATCATGGAGAAGTCCTGGCGATAATAGCCGACGCGCACGCCGGGGGTGATGACGGTGCCGGCGACGCCATTCACGATCTTCTCGAGGAGCGTGGACTTGCCGATGCCGTTGGGGCCGGAGAGGAGGAGATGATTCTTGCGGCGCAGGGCGACGGAGCAGGCGCGCTTCACCACCTTGTGGGTCTCGGGCGAGACGACGGTGTATGAGCTGATCTTGATGATCTCGCCGGTGAGGTCATTCTGGACGGGGATGACGAAGGGTCTGATGGTCTTGTCTTCCTTCCTGACCTCGACGATCTCTTCCTCGAGCTCCTCGGCCTTCTCGCGCATGCGCTTGGCCACGAGGCGCATCTGGCCACCCTTCTGGGCGAAGAGGCCGGCCTGGTACTTCTTGGCCTCGATCTCCTTCTGCCTGCGGGCATTGTCCATGTTCTCCTTCTCGACGCGGGCGCTGATTTGCTCGACCACGTCCTTGTAGTCGCCGACGTACTGCTCGACCTTGCGGGTGTGGACGTCGAGATAGAGGACGCCGTGCGTGAAGGCGTTGAGGAATTCGGCATCGTGGGAGATGACGAGGCAGGTCTTCTTGTAATTGATCAAGAAGTCGGTGAGGTGCTCGATGCCGGCCTTGTCGAGGTTGTTCGTGGGCTCGTCGAGGAGGAGGATGTCGGGATCCTGGATGAGGGCGGAAGCGAGGAGGAGGCGGGCTTGCTGACCGCCGGAGAAGGAATTGACGGTGCGATCTTTGATATCGGCGTGCTTGGCGGCATGGAGATTGACCACCCCGAGGATGTCGTCGATTTTGGGGTCGAGGTCGTATTGCTTGTCGGCGAAGCATTTGGCGAAGAAGTCGCGCACAGTGAGCTCGAGGTCAGGGCGCGGGATGACTTGGCGGGCAGTGGCGATGGTGGAGCCGTTGGTGATATTGATGTCGCCGGCCTCCTGCTTGTGCTCGCCGAGGATGAGGCCGAAGATGGTGGATTTGCCGGCCCCATTCTGGCCCATGAGGGTGATCTTGGTGCCGCGGCGGATGTTGAAAGAGACCTCATCGAGGATGGGCTTGTTGTGGCCGTATTCGAAGGAGACCTCGTCGAAACGGACGATGGTGTCGCCGGAGAACTCCCTACTGGTTGATTTGCCGCCTTTTGACATGTGAAGGGTTACATTACAGTATTTTGGGCGGATTTGAAAGCTTTACTTCATCACATCCTTGTAGAGGCGTAGGCTCAATCTCGCCTTCAAAAGTCCACCCTTTGATTCTGACTCCATGAAAGTAAGTGCTTCTTGGAGGTTGTCATAATTCTGTTCTGGACCGGTCAACTTCCTCTGTCTGATGAAAAAGCCGTTGACGAGGTACTCTCGCAAGACCCTTGTAGCCCAGATGCGGAATCTAGTCGCTCTCTTGGAATTGACGCGGTAGCCGACAGCGATGATAGCATCGAGATTATAGAATTTAGCGCTATAACGCTTGTTATCTGCGGCAGTTGTAAAGGATTCCTTTACAACTGAATTTTCTCTAAGTTCTTTGGTTTTGAAAATATTCTTTATATGTAATCCAATGTTTTGCTTTGTGGTATTGAATACATACGCAATCTGATCCTGTGTCGCCCACAATGTATTATTGCCTACATCCGCACGTAGTTCGACTTTGCCATGCTTATCTGTATAAAGAACTATACTATTTGTTTTTATCTTACTCATATTTTATTGTTTATTTTGTAATAAAAAACTGCCCTTTTGGGCAATTACCTAGCTTTTATGTCGCACGGTCGCCATCTGCGATCTGGCCGTGGATAAGATAAAACGATTATACTATAATCAACCTATATGACCAAAACAAACAACATCGTTTATAACGTGCTCCGCGTGCTCCTTTCAGCTCTATTCATCTTCTCTGCATACACCAAGCTCTCCGGCGATCCGACACAGGTCGCTGGCTTCGCTACAGCTCATCTCCCGATCTGGTTCATGTATTTCATCGGCGCGGCCGAGCTCCTCGGTGCTATCGGCCTCTGGCTCCCGAAGCTCCAGAAGTGGGCAATCTGCGGCCTCGAGATCATCATGGTCGGTGCCGTGGTCGTCACTGCCATCTTCGTCAGCATCTCGATGGCTATCGTGCCGCTCGTCGTGGGCGCCTTGCTCTGTTACGTGAGCAGGCTCGCCAAGAAGGGCTCCGCCGCTCCGGTCGCCCCTGTAGAGCCTCCGACCGCCGCTCCGACGATCTAGTCTTACTCCCTCAAGAGAAAAACCGCCTGCAGGCGGTTTTTTGTTCACGGATATCCAATGTCCTATCTGATGACGGCGCCGAGCTCGGTAGCGGTCTTGTCGCGGATCTTGTCGTGGATGGCGTTGGCCTCTTCGTTGGTGAGAGTGCGCTCGAGAGAGCGATAGGTGATGCGCCAGGTATAGCTGACCTTGCCTTCACCGAACTTCTTGGCATTCTCGAAAGTGTCGATGAGCTTGATCTCTTCGATCATGTCGCCGGCGCAGTCGCGGGCGATCTCGTAGTAATTATTCAGGCTGAGGGATTTGTCGACGATGAAAGAGATATCGCGCACGATCGGCGGGTATTTGCTGACCTCCTTGTAGGTGCTGTCGATGTCCTGGAATTGGCTCGTGATGCGCGGATCTTCGGACCAGAGGATGCGGATGTCGGGAATGGCCATCTTGACCATAGCCAGTCGGTCGCCGAAGCCGAAGGCCCAGCCGTTGTAGACCTCCGGATCAAGGCCGAAGTTCTTCAGGACCTGAGGATGGACCATGCCGGCGCCATTGACCTCTAGCCAATTGCCATTGAGCTTCATGTCCATCTCGACTGACGGGTCGGTGAACGGGAAAGCGTCCACTAGGAACTTGTATTCGATATCATCACCGAAGACGCTCTTGGCCATGTCCACTTGGACCTCTTCGAGGTCTTTGAGAGCGAGGGTCTTCTTGGAGCGCTTGCAGACGTAGAGGCCATCGATCTGATGGAAGGCCGGGAAGTGATGGCGGTCGATCTCATCCTTGCGGAAGACGATGCCCGGCGAGAGCGCGGCGACTTCCCCGTCGCGCTCGAGCCGGGCGAGCACCGCCGGATCCTTGAGATAGAAGGACCACATCACGGTCATCTGCGTGCGCAGGATGTGCCCGGCGTCTATATAGTAGGTGTCGGTCTCGCGGCGGCTCGGGTGATCCTTGGGGGAATTGAGGAGATCGAAATTCTGAGCGAGGGTGACGACTCTCGGGAACTCGACGATATCGAAATCCTTGAAGCGCGGCAGATCGATGATGCGGTCGAAGATGATCTTGACCGGCGAGCGCTCCTTCTTGGTCAGATCCGGCAATCGGAGGAGGCGTTTGATGCGCTCGGACTTGGCGTCAGTGCGAGCTTCCAAGGACTTCACAAGCGCTTCTTCCTGGGGGTCGGTGAATACCATTTTCCGGGCCGTGGGCTTAGTCATGGGCCTAACTGTAGCAGAATCGCGGCGATTTTCCAGTCTGATTGAAAAAATACGGCTATACGGCTATACTCAGCTACT
>JAHFMA010000001.1 GCA_023264475.1 Candidatus Parcubacteria bacterium
ATGTCGGCACAGTGTCCGTCTCTTCCAATACCAATCCTGCCGTATCGACGGCTTCGATCTCCGGCACGCATGTCATCGTCCAGGGCAACATGGTCGGCTCCACGATCATGACCATCTGCGCCTCCAATGTCGGCTGTGTCAGCCTGTACGTCTCGGTCCAACAGCAGTCGACCCAGACCGGTACGACACAGACCACGACTTCTTCGACAGTCACGATCAATCCGAGCACGATCACCTTGCGCGTAGGGGAGACCCAGACTGCATATCTTTCTGGCCCGGGCTCGTACTACATCTCGGCCCATTCCAACGGCGGCCTCGTGAGCAACAGCCTGAGCGGTGCGGCGCTGACGATCAAAGGATTGATTGTCGGCACTGATGTCATGAGCATCTGCGGCGCTTCTGGCAATACCACGAGCTGCAGCAGCCTCACGGTGAATGTTCTAGCGTCGACGAATTCTACGACCGGCACGACGCAGACGATCTCCTTCAGTCCGAGCGAGGTCTCATTGATGGTCGGCCAGAGCATGAATGTCACGGTCACTGGTTCTAGCCTTGGTTCCTATTACATACAAGGCTCGACTGATTCTAATGTGGCGAGCGGCAATATCTCGGGCAATGTCGTGACGATATATGCCAACGCGACTGGTGGAGCGAATATCACCGTTTGTCAGTTGGCTGGCGTCTGCGGCAATATCTACGCTTTTGTGACCGCTAATGGGACTGTTACTCAGACACAGACGACCACCACGAGCACGATTGCTCCGGTTCTGACCTCCTTCTCTGTGTCATCCAATAATGTCGGCGGTGGGTTCATGAGCTCCGGCGCAGCTCTGACACTGACCTTTAGCCTCAGCCAGCCGGCAACGAGCCACTCGTTCGTAGTCGGCGGCCAAGCGATATCGTTGAACGGCAGCGGCACGGGCCCATACACTGGCATATACACGCTGACCGGCAACGAAAAGTCGCCTCTCTCGGTATCGGTGACATTCTCTGATGCCTCCGGACGATCTGGCAAGGCGGACTTCACGATCGGGGCATCGGCCGCGGCATCTACGCCTTCATCGACTGGCACGACAGGCGTATTCACGAGCTATCTCCAAGTCGGATCTACTGGGACCGAGGTGACTGCTCTACAGACTCGTCTCACGGCTCTCGGGATATATTCCGGACCGATCACCGGCAAGTTCGGTGCTCAGACTGAGGCGGCCGTCAAGAAATACCAAGCCAAGCACAAAATCAATCAGCTCGGCGCGGTCGGTCCAGCCACACGTGCTCTCCTCAATCAAGGCATATAGCATGGTCAACCCGTTCGACAACAACTTCTTCAGATTCTTACTCGGCTTCGCGGCCATCTTGGCTGGGAGCTTCTTGGTCTTCTATATGGTCGGCACTTATGTGAGATAGCATATTCTGAGCGGCGTATTTCTTCATTCCGTTTTTATCGGATTTTGATACGGATTTTAACTCGGCCTGATACGCTGTGCGCATTAACCATTAATGCGCTTACGAAATGCATATCAACCGCACGCCCCCAGTCAGCTCGGCCCGTTTCTTCAGAGCAGCATGTTTCGTCCTAGTCCCATTCATGGCCATATTCGCTGTGCCGGCAGGCATCGCGCATGCTGAGACCAGAGTCGGCGGCTATATCAATAGCCATGAAGAATGGAGCGCGGCTGGTAGCCCATATCTCCTGACCTCGCATGTCACGGTGGCCGATGGGGCTATTCTGTCTATCGGCCCCGGGGTCGTGGTCCGCGTCGCGCCAGAGTCCAAGACCGAGGATATCGGCTTTGACCCGGCCGTTTTCGTGACCGGCGGCGATCTGCATATGGATGGATCTGTCGATAGCCATGTGACCGTGGATGGTGTCGGAGGCATCTTCGTGGCTGCCGGGGATTCCCATAATGGGGTTGCCCATATCAAGTATTCGGATTTGCGGGGCGGCTCCAGATTATCCTTTGATAACTCTGATGGGACGATCGCGACCTCGACTATCCGAGGCGCGGATATGGGTCTGTATACGAAAGATAGCGTTATCTCCATGTGGGGCAGTGCGATCGAGGATAATAGCGTCGGGATATATGTCCAACCGCATCAGGTCTTTTTGTTGGGCGATGGGGGATATCCGGCGTCCATACGCGGACAGTCCGGCGTAGGCGGCATCGGCAACGCTCTGTCGCTCGCTCCTGATCGATTCGCCTCGTCATCATTGGATATCCACGGTTCGTCCTTCATCGGCAATACGGATAGGGCGATCATGAATAATTCGGAGCTCACCGTCGATGCCCGATCCAACTGGTGGGGCAATCCAAGCGGGCCGATGACTTCCGGAGAGAATTCTGTGAGAGGAGATGTCGCATATGCGCCATGGCTGAGCGCTCCTCCTGCAGCTGAGCCGGTCACAACGGCGACGCCCTGCTGTTCGAGCGTGCTATTCATTCCTGGGCTAGAAGGGAGCCGGCTCTATAGGGTAGAGCGGCGCCCGCTTGGCCTAGGTACATCCGAGAATCAGCTTTGGGAGCCCAACCGCAATGCCGATGTGAAGAAGCTCTTCATGGATAGCTCCGGGGCTAGCATCGACCGATCGATATATTCGGGCGGGCCGATAGACAAGGCCTTGGGCTTCGTGGATATATATGGCGGCTTCATGAGATCTATGGATAAGCTCGTAGACAAGGGAGTCATGAATGAGTGGCGGCCTTTCGGATATGATTGGCGCAAGCCGGTCGCAGAGGTCGTCGATGGTCCGGAGAAACGTGCAACTAGCACGGAATCTTTGATGGCAATGGTCGCAACTATGGCCTTGTCTTCACGCACAGGCAAGGTCACGATCGTCGCGCATTCCAATGGCGGCTTGGTGGCCAAGTATCTGGTAAAGAAATTGGCGGATGCCGGGCGTGCGGCCCTCATAGATTCGGTGATCTCGGTGGCGGTGCCGTTCCTGGGCACGCCGGTGGCTATTCCTGCTCTCCTCCATGGAGAGGGCCAGTCGATCCTCGGCGGGCTCATTGCTAGCGCGGGCAATATGGCCAAGCTTGGTCTGAATATGCCGAGCGCCTATTCGCTCCTGCCGTCGCGAGAATTCTTCGCCAAAGCCATCGGCCCTACGATCGTATACGCTTCTACGACTGCCGACACCTATGACAAGCAGGCCTCATTCATCGCTAGCAGGGCGAACAAAGCGCTCGTGCAAGCCGCCGACTTCATTCATGGGCTATTGGATCCGTTCGTCTGGCCGGCCAATATCGCGCGCTGGGCGGTCGTGGGGTGGAACAATGATAGGACTCCGATTAAGACCGTTGAGTCGACTAGCGCTTTTGCAGTCATCAATAATCCGTATGGGGACGGTACGGTCAAGGCACAGAGCGCAGCTCATGATGGGGGAGAGACCATCCCGCTGGATTTGAAGGTTCAATCGAATATCGATGGCAAATCAATCGACCACGTGAATATCTTAGGTGCGTCGACTACAAAGACTGCAATAGCAGATATCCTTAGCAATCCATCAAGCGACAACGGTGTGATATATAGCGATAATCCCGCCACACACAATACAAAAGTCATAAATGAATTGTCTAAGCTTCCAGGTGTCACGGTTGGAGATATGGATTGGAATGCATTAGACGCAACATTTGAGGCAAACAGAAAAGAGCTCCGCGTGAGCACTCACTCGCCG
>JAHFMA010000015.1 GCA_023264475.1 Candidatus Parcubacteria bacterium
AAAGAGGGCAACAAGGCCGTGCACCAGAAGCGTCAGACGGCTCCGGCCCCTACGATGTCCATCCCTTTGCAGGATTTCTACATCAATAAGGACGACAACCTCAATCCCCGCTACACTTTTGAGACCTTCATCGTCGGTCCTTTCAACGAATTGGCCTTCGCCGCTTCCCAGACCATCGTCAAAAACCCCGGCCAGATGTACAACCCTCTCTTGGTCTATGGAGATACCGGCCGCGGCAAGACCCACCTCATCCAGGCGATAGGGAACAAGATCAAGACCCAGTACCCGGGCAAGAAGATCTTCTACCTGACCTCCGAGCGCTTCGGCAACGAGCTCTTGGCCGCTCTCCAGGAAGGCAAGGCCCGCCAATTCAAGGATAAATACCGCGAATATGACGTGCTCATCCTAGACGACGTGCAATTCTTCTCAGGCAAAGAGAAATTCCAGGAAGAATTCTTCCATTTGTTCAATCTTTTCAAGGAGAGTGGGCGCCAGCTCATCTTCTCGTCCGACAAACACCCTAATGTCATCACTGGGCTCGAGGACCGCCTACGTGGACGCTTCAATGCCGGCATGGTGCTGGATATCCCCGAGCCAGACCAAGAGTCTCGCATGTACATCGTGCGTGCCAAATGCGGCGCTTACAACATCAATCTAGCCCCAGAGGCCGTGGAATATATTGCTTCTACGATCAAGGATAATATCCGTGAGATCGAAGGGGTAGTCAATATCATCGCCTGCCAGACCCAGTTCAAGAATAGGGAATTAAGTTTGAACGAGATCCGCAATATCCTCAAGAACAACACCAAACCCAAGAAGCTCCTCTCTGTGAAGGATGTGGTCAAGACTGTCTCCGAGTTCTATAACCTCACCGAAGACGCCATATACAACAAGACCCGTCGCAAAGAGGTCGTCAGGCCGCGCCAGGTGGTCATGTATATCTTGCGCGAGGACTTCAGCGTGTCTTTCCCGTCGATCGGCGACAAGCTCGGCGGCCGCGACCATACTACCGTCATCCACTCCTACAACAAGATCCGCAACGAGCTCAAGACTGATCCCATCCTGACACAGGAGATCGAGCAGCTCCGTTCGATCTTGTAATAAGTCTGTGGATTGGTTGTGGATTGGTGGTGAGTAAGTCATTGAGCGAGGTTGATAAGAGTGAAGGTTTCAGAAGGTCGAGAAAAGTTGTGAGGTTCCACGACAAAGATATCAACAACGAGAGAATGTTCCTTAGAGAGAAATAGCTATGGTCTGAGCCCTCGTAGAGGATATGCACATCTCCACAGGACTAATAGTAACTATATATTTATATATATAAAATAATACATATTAATTACCAACACCATGAAGTGCGAAATATCTTTTGAGAAACTGAAGCAGGCGGTAGCACTCACTGAGAGAGCTGCGGGCCGGCGCACTACTCTGCCAGTGCTCTCATGTATATTGATCGACATTAGGAAGGGCACAGCCATCTTCAAGGCCACCAATCTAGATGTTGGTGTGGAAGTTGAGGTGCCGGTCAAATCAGATGGGGAGGGGGTATTCGCTGTACCAGCCCACACAATTTCCTCATTCTTGTCCCAGATCGACGGCAAGGAGCAGGTTGTTCGTATCGAACCTTCCTCCGGTAACCTCAACATCACCCTTTCCAAATCCAAAGGCGTCCTCAAAACTCTCCCATCAGAGGATTTCCCAGCTATCCCAACAGTGTCAGATGTGCCAGCTGTCATACTGCCTACGGAAACCCTCGGGAAGGGCCTCAGGTCTGTTTGGTACAGCGCGTCCGTGTCCAACGTCAAACCGGAGCTCTCGAGCGTCTACATCTACCGTGATGGCGATTCTATGGTCTTCGCAGCTACCGACTCCTTCCGCTTAGCGGAAAAGAGGATCAACCTACCTTCAAAAGGCGTAGCTATCGAGGATATGCTTGTTCCATTCAAGAACACGGTGGACATCTCGCGTGTATTAGAGGCTCTGGGCCCGACAGTGTCAGTCGCCTCCAACAAGAACCTGGTTTCTTTCGAGGCCAACGGCATCCGAGCCACCTCTCGCATCGTGAACGGCATCTTCCCAGACTATAAGCAGATCATCCCCAAGGGGTACAGCACGGAATGCATCGTCCTCAAACAAGACCTCATCAATACCCTCAAGGTCTCTTCTGTATTCTCGGACACTTTCAACCAAGTGCGCTTCACCATCGATCCCAAGAAGAAGCTCTTCAGCGTAGAGACCAAGAACAGTGATGTCGGCGAGAATCGCTCCGAACTAGATGCCGCCATCACTGGCGAGGCCCTGGAGATCAATTTCAACTGCAAATACATCACAGATTGCTTCCAATCCATAGACGCCGACAGCCTCTCTCTCCAATTCAACGGCAAGAACAAGCCCTTGGTCATTAGGCCCGTCTCCGGAGATCAGAGCTTCCTGTATCTGGTCATGCCGATGAACCGCTAATAACAGCCGTGAAAAGCATCGGAGAATTCTTTGCCCGGGTCCGCAGCGGCCATGCCAAAGAGGTATATCGGCGTGCATCCGCTCAAACGGCCGTGAAGAAGTGCTCCGGCATCGACATCCCGATAGAGCGCATATCCTTCTCGGGGAAGAGCCTAGTATTGGAAGGGCTCAGCCAAGAAGCCAAATCTGCGCTGTTTATGAAGACACAAAAAGTGCTCGCCGAAGCCTCTGTGGGGGCTGGTATCGCGCTGGATCGCCTTATCTTGAGGTGAGGAAGGTCGTGGTAGCTTGGACGCTATTCCAGACCGTGTCGTAGAGCGTGAAAGAGAGAGTATTCGTCGATGAGAGCGTGCCAACATCGGACGGCACGAATGAGAAAGCCAGCGGATTGCTGCGGGCCGTGGTGACATATTTACCATTGAGATAGACCTCAGTCTTGAGGGCGGGATAGCGGCCGGAGCTCTGGAGCTGAATGTACATGAGCTTGTTCGGGTCCACCACAGCGCCCGTGGACGGAGAGGTCACAGTCACATGGGGGAAGTTCGCTGGCACGTGCACGTCATCGGTGGCGACAGGGACTGTCGTATCTGTGGCCTCGTGGTATTCGGGATGAGCCGATCTCCACATCTTGACCCACTCTCCGACAGCATATTCCCAGTATGGGAACTGCGAATCATTGTCAGGTTTGGTAGGTACCGGCCCCCGGGGATCGTCTTTGTCCACCCAGTATAATATCGAGTGGATATTCGGGAAGACTACCTCCTGGCGAGTCTCGGCTGGGGTGTATTGCGTGGCTACTTTGCCGGAAACGCTATCCTTCCAGTATGAGATGCCGCCTTGCCAGACGCCATGGAGCACAGGTTTGCCATCAGTAAGAGGCGGAGGAGGGGCATTGAAGTCTTCCGGAGGGAAATTCTTGGCTACTTGGGACATGAAGGCGCCCCAGAGAGGTGAAATGATCAAGCCCGCGACATTCGGCTTGAGGGGCACATTGTCGTTGTTGCCGGCCCAGGCTCCGACGACCAAGCTCGGGGTATAGCCGAGCGTCCACACATCGCGGTAGTCGTTGGTAGTTCCGGTCTTGATAGCTACCGGTCGGCCAACGCTCTCGCCGATCGGTTTGAGGCTGGCCATGCGTACGCCGGTGTCTGACAAAATGCTGGAGATCTGGCGCGCGACCTCGGCGGGGATGGCTTGCGACGGGTTGGTCGAGGCCTTCTCGAGGATATTGCCTTTGGAATCATCGACTTCTAGCACAGAGCGATAGGAATTCCTGGCGCCATCATTGGCAAAGACTCCATACGCGCTCACTAGATCCAGTAGGCTGACCTCACATCCGCCGAGCACGAGAGAAAGACCACAACGCTCTGGAGTATCTAGAGACACGCCCATCGTACGAGCAGTGTTGATGACGTCAGGGATGCCGGCCAGATACAGCGCCTCCACAGCCGGAAGGTTACGCGACTGAGCAAGAGCCGAGCGGATCGCGATAGGGCCTTCGAAGGTGTTGTCATATTCGCCCGGGGAGTAGCAGACCTTCTTCGGGTCGTCCTTGGGGTCTTTGGGGGTGCCGTCAGGATTGCAGGAAGTAGAGAACTCCGTCTTCACATCGAAGAGCACGGTCTCCGGAGTATAGCCTTTCTCGAAAGCCGTGGCATAGACGAAGGGCTTGAAGGTCGAACCAGGCTGGCGCTTGGCCAGCGCCACATTGTAGTTGCCGTCTATCGTATTGTCGAAATAGTTCTTGGAACCGACCATCGTCAGGATGTCGCCTGATTTCGGGTCCAAGGCTACCATTGCCGTGTTGCTGGCATTGAAATTTGTGGCCAAAGTCTTGGAGAATCGAGTGATGACGTCCTCGGCCTTCTGTTGCATGCTGTAGTCGAGCGTCGTGATGACCTTGAGCCCGCCGCTCGCCACAGCGTCCTCTCCGTATTTGCTGACAAGATAGTCTTTCACATACATCACAAAGTGCGGAGCTCTTATGCCGCGAGAGTCCCTGGACAAGAATTGCACCTTGTCCTTGAGAGCGTCCTGGTATTCTTTGCTGGTGATCATGCCCAAGTCATTCATGCGGCGCAGGACGAGCTTCTGGCGCGCGTTGAGAGCGTCGGTGTGAGTGCCGTATGGGGAATAGTATGTCGGGGCTTGAGGAATGGCGGCTAGATAAGCGGCCTCCGCGAGCGAATCATCCTTGGCGGGGTGCCCGAAGAAGCCTTGGCTCGCCTCCTCGACGCCGAAGACCGTCCCACCATAAGAAGTCTCATTGAGATATGTCTCGAGGATGTCATTCTTGCTCATCGAGCGCGTCAGCTTGATGGCCAAGACCCATTCCTTGATCTTCCTGGTGATAGTCTTGTCTTGGGTGAGCAGGCTGTTCTTGACGACTTGCTGGGTGATGGTCGAGGCGCCTTGGGTGTAGCCGCTCGTGAGCAGATTGACCGCGATCGCGCGCAAGAATGAGAGCGGCTTGATGCCGCTATTCGTGTAGAAGTCGGTGTCCTCGATAGCGATCGTCGCCATGGGGACATAAGAAGACATGTTGGCGAGCGAGATGGCGCTCAGCTTGCTGTTCGAGCCGGTATCATAGAGCAGTACAGTGCCGGTACGGTCATAGATCTTGGTCGATTGGACGATCTTGCGGCTCTCGAATGAGCGGACATCGGGGATCTTGAGCGTGGCGACCCATAGGGCGAACATGCCGACCAGGACCAAGAAGGCGGATATGGCGATAGCGACCGCTCCCTTGGTATGGCGGTGGCGGAGCAGCCGCGAGATCTTTGAGCGGTGCGCGTGCTTCATGAGGTCAGACCCGAATTATATCATGCCCACAAGCCGCCCCCCTTATTCTTCCCATTTGTCGCCGAAAGGGTTGATCTCTTCTTCATCGAGGCTGGCCTCATCCTCACCGTCTTCCTCGGTCGCGACCTCGCCCAAGATAGCAGCCTCTTCCTTGTCTGCTACCGGCAAGACGGCCTCTTCCTCCTCGACGAAGTCGAAGGCCTTCCTGCCCTTGGCTACGATCGGTTCGGCGGCATGCTCGGCAACGACAGCCTCCTCGGCATCCTCGTGCTTCCTGTGCTCTTCTACAGGCTTCTTGGCGGCTGTCTTCTTGTTAGCTGGCTTGGCTTTGTTTGTCTTGGTCTTTGGCATCTCGGGTGTGCGTAAAAGTCAGAGTAGGTATTTTGTAGCAAGACCGCGGGGTTTTGGCAACGACTCGCCGCTGTGGATAATTCAGCGGAGCCTAGCGGAGCAGGCGAGCGCTACCGCGATCGCGTCATATTCATCGTCCACAGCCTCTTTCTTGGGGATATCTATGAGCAGGTGCACCATCTTGAACATGCGGCTCTTGTCGCTGGTGCCATCGCCCGTCACAGCCATTTTGACCTCCATCGGGCCGTATTCGTATACAGGCAGGCCGCGCTTCAAGGCTTCGTATATGATGATGCCGCGCGCCTCAGACACGCGCATGGCAGTCTTCTGATTCTTTGTTATAAAAAGCGTTTCGATCGCGAGCGCGTCGGGCCTGAACTCTTCCATGACTCTGGATATCTCAGCGCCGACCTGTCTCAACCTCTCATATATAGAGTCCTTCGATGAGGTCTGCAGGCATGAAGAATAAAGCAGGGATTCTTTGCCTTTGGCGTGCTTGTCCAATATCGCGATGCCGAGACGGTCGTATCCCGGATCGATGCCCAGGATACGTGTCTTACTCGGCATTGGTGAAGACTTCTTGGACTTCATCGTTGGCTTCTAGGTCCTCGACGATCTTGGAGAGTATCTCGATATCTGCGTCCTCGAGGGGGACCGTGGTCGTGGCTGTCCATTCGGTGCCGTGTTTCTCAAAAGCCCACGAAGCGCTGCCGGGCGCGGCCAAGGCGAGGCTGTGAAGCGAGAGGATGTGCTTGATCTCCTGCGCCGCTTTGTTGCGGTTGTCTGTGAGGGCTTCGATGAGGATGGCGACGCCGCCCGGGCCGTAGGCTTCGTACACGATATACTCCATAGCGGCGCTATTGTCGGTCGTGGCCTTCTTGACCGCGCGGTCAATGGTGTCATTGGGCATATTCTCCTTGCGCGCCTTCTCGATAGCGCTGGCTAGGCCTGGGGAAGAGAGATTGCCGCCAGACTTCTTGGCCTCGACGGTGATGAGGCGCACGTATTTGCCATAAGCCTTGCTCTTCTGGGCGTCATTCTTGGCCTTGAGGTGCTTGATCTTGGAAAATTTGTTGTGTCCGGACATATTTGTGTGTTCTTAATGCTTTATAACAGTTTCGCTGCACCCTTCTCGCCTAGGTGGGCGTATGCTTTATCAGTGACGACTCTCCCTCGCGGCGTGCGCTCTAGGAGGCCGAGCTGGATGAGATACGGCTCATAGACCTCTTCGACGGTGGCCTGCTCCTCGGAGAGGGCCGCGGCGATCGTATTGAGGCCCACCGGACCGCCTCCGAACTTAGTGATGATGGGCTTGAGGATGCTACGGTCTGCCGCCGTAAGGCCGCTCTCGTCGACGCCTAGCATCTTGAGGGCCTTCTCTACGACCTCGCGCGAGAGCGTGGATTTCTCGATCTGAGCATAGTCGCGGCAACGCTTGAGATGATAGTTGGCGGTGCGGGGCGTGAAGCGGGAGCGGATCGCGATCTCCCGGACGGCCGCGTCCTCGATATCGACCCCGAGGATCTTGGACGAGCGTCGGACGATCTCGGCGATCTCGGCGTCGGAGTAGAATTCGAGCTTGAAGACTCCGCCCGAGAAGCGGGAACGCAATGGGGCAGAGAGGAGCGCGATCCTGGTCGTGGCCGCAATGAGGGTGAAAGGCGGCAGATCGAGCTGGATGGTCCTTGCTGACGGGCCCTTGCCTATGATAATATCGAGCGTCCCGGACTCCATGGCAGGATAGAGCACCTCCTCGATAGCTTTGTTCAAGCGATGGATCTCGTCAATGAACAAAATGTCTCCAGACGAGAGGTTCGTCAGGATAGAAGCCAGGTCGCCGACCTTGAGGATGGCCGGCCCTGAAGTGACCTTGATCTGTGCCCCGGTCTCCTTGGCGATGAGATGGGCGAGCGTGGTCTTGCCGAGCCCCGGCGGGCCATAGAAGAGGAGATGTTCGGGTGGGTGAGAGCGCTCTTTGGCGGCGGTGAGGAGGATGTGGAGGTTGTCTTTGATAGACTTCTGCCCGATGTATTCCTCCCAATGGCTAGGGCGCAGGGTCTGGTCCAAAAATCCCGTCTCTTTGTCGCTAGCAGGCGCCTTGTGGGAAGTGCTTGACATTCAGTTTTATATATGATAGGATACTGTTGATTGAAAACATAGCGCTCGAGGTCGAAAACCTCTAAGCAATGGCCTTCCCAGGTTTGGGCAAAGTGCTAAGGACATGTTGGTTGCAAGGCTTCGGCCTTGCGTACTGAAATCATCCTCGGGACTTTGCCTCGCTCTCGTCATCACGACAAGAGATATTGCTTAGAGATTCTTGCTCTCGAACTATCAAGATCACCACAAGGTGATTGAGCTCTCTACCTGAAAGCTATCCTACTCAAGCCCATTGGAATTGCAATAAATCCTATTGGGGATAGCGACAAAGGAGACAATATTCGCGCCTAGTCAAATCTAACACCGCTAAAGACGGGGCTGGCGCTTTGTAGTATCATGCTCACCATGAAAGACGCTCAAGCCATCGCACGACAGGTCGACTCCGTGAAGAGGACAGTCGACTTGGGGGCCTCCGATATCGCGCACAAAGAGGCCGCGCTCAGGCTGGCTCAGCATGACAAGGAGATGTTGGCCGCAGCTCTCGCCGCCAAGGAAAGGGAGCTCGGTAACAAGAAGGTCGAGACAGTAAGGACAGAGTCTGACATCAAGGCGACGCCGGTCAAACACGAACAGCCGAAGGTCGCTCCCTCTAATGATCGGGTCATCAAAGAGAAGCAGACGGAGATCGAGAGGATACATACACAGATCAAGGTCTTGGAAGCGAAGGTCAATGCGCTCACCGCTGAGATCCAGAGGGCGCGCGCCGTCGTGCCGGCACCCATAGCAGATGCTCAAGGCCAAACAGCAGAAGCTCTTGGCTAGCAAGACCGAGCTCAAGAGGCTGGAAGCAGATATCCAGCAGATGAAGATGAAATTGGATATGGCGGAACGCGGCGAGCGCACGATCGCAGACGCCTTAGCCGCGCTCCGCAGGGAGCACGACAGCGACAAGCGCGAGCTCGCTAGGCTACAAGGGGAATACGGCCAAGCCGTCAGAGAGAAGAGCCTAAAGACCAGGATCTGATCAATCAGTGAGCGAGATCACGCGCTCCAGCTCCTCCATGGAAGTGACGCCGGAGAGGACTTTGAGCACCCCGTCTTGCTTCATGGTGAGCAAGCCTTGGCCTTTGGCGGCCTGCCAGATCTCGCGGTCGCTAGAGCTCGACTGCACAGCCCTCTCGATGTTCTGATCCATGAGGATCGCTTCGTACAGGCCCATGCGGCCCTTGTATCCCGTGTTGTTGCACTTATCACAGCCGACCGCGACCCACATCTGAGAATGCTCCGCTGGTACGAGGGCGCGGTCTTCGACGCCTTCGAGCGTCCGCTCGATCTCTTTGAGGTACGCGCCCTCCACTGGGGCCGCTTTCTTGCAGGTCGTGCAGAGCTTGCGCACCAGGCGCTGAGCCATAGCGACGCGCATCGCAGAAGGGATGATCGACGGATTGACGCCGAGCTCTATGAGGCGAGGGAAGGTGCCGGCGGCGTCATTGGTGTGCAGGGTAGAGAAGACCAAGTGGCCGGTCAAGGCTGAGTTGATGGCGATATTGGCGGTCTCGCCGTCGCGGATCTCACCGACCATGATGATATCCGGGTCTTGGCGGACGGCGGCGCGCAAGCCTTCTAGGAAGGTGTAGCCTTTGTCATTGACCTGGGTCTGCACGATACCCTCGAGGTGATATTCGACAGGGTCTTCGATGGTGATGATCTTGACCTCAGGAGTGTGCACTTTCTTCAAGAAGGCATAGAGAGTCGTGGTATCGCCGGAGCCGGTCGGGCCGGTGGTCAGGATCATGCCGTCTGGCCGGTTCATCTCTTTGAGCAAGATATCGAGGAGCTTCTGAGGGATGCCTAGAGATTCCAAAGGCACGTTGATGGACTTCGGGTTGAGGAGACGCATCACGATCGATTCGTTGTATGCGTCTGGGAGGACTGAGACGCGCACCTCGACGTCGCCGAAGGACAAGCGGATGCTGAAGCGCCCGTCCTGGGAGTCTTTCTTTACGTTGAGCTTCATGCCAGATATGAGCTTGATGCGCGAGAGGATGAGGCCATAGGTGGCATTGTCGAGGCGGGCGATCTCTTGGAGGACGCCGTCCAAGCGGTAGC
>JAHFMA010000062.1 GCA_023264475.1 Candidatus Parcubacteria bacterium
TCTCTTGGGAGCATATAGATGACGCTGCCGCCCTCATAAAGGTGCTCAAAAAAGATGGTTTTAAGACCGTCGCGCTAGAACAGGCAAGGGATTCAGTCGATTACAAAGATGTCGATTTGCAAGGCAGCAAAGCGCTCATCGTCCTTGGCAATGAAGTCGACGGCGTCTCAAAAGACATATTGAAGCATGCAGATGTGATCGCCGAGATCCCCATGAGAGGGGAAAAAGAATCCTTGAACGTGTCTGTGGCGACGGGGATATTCCTCTACCGCTTGTTGGATAGCAACTGATGCTTGTCGCAATAGTGCGTGCCGCGGGTCCCGATCGTCATGCGCCTGATCGTGCCGCCACATCTGGGCTTGGTGCACTTCTCGCCAGTGCGTTGATAGGCGCGATGCGCTTCCTGGGAAGTCCCCATCTCGCCATGGATGTTGCGATAGTCAGAGGTAGACGATCCTCCGAGAGCGATGCCGCCTGACAGCACCTTCTTCATGGCCAGGAATAGGGAACGCAGCTTGGCAGACGTGATGTTTTTCACGCGCTCGGCCGGATGGATGCCGGCGCGCCAGAGAGATTCGTCGGCATAGATGTTGCCGATGCCGGCGATGATTGACTGGTCCATGATGACTTGCTTCACCTTGCCGTGCGGCTTGCGGTTCAGCCGCTCTATGAATCGCTCGAATGTGAATGATCCATCCAAAGGCTCAGGGCCGATGTCGCGCAGATGCGCTGACCTGTGCATGTCAGAGGTCAGTAGGGCAGTGACCTTGCCGAACTTGCGCATATCGGAGAGCGCCAGAGATTTGCCATTATCCAATTGGAGCAGGAAGCGAATGTGGCGATTGAACGGATCACGGAGCCCGGCTGGCGCGACTCCTTGCCAAGGATCCTTCGCGTTCTTCTTGTCGAAACTATAGGCGCCATAGAGCAGGTGGCCCGTCATCTTCATGTGCACCAAGATTGTGAGCCCGCCTGATAGTCCTATCAGGATGTTCTTGGCGCGGCGCTCGGCGGCGATGATCTTCTTGCCCAGGACTTCTTTCTTGAAACGCTTAAAATAGACAGGATCCTTGATGGTCTCAGAGCCCTTGAAGTAAGGGCTGTCGTAGCTGGACCAAGCATCGATGATGCGGCGGCCGATCACTGTGTGGCGTAGGCCGTCGACGGTCGTCTGGACTTCGGGCAATTCAGGCATGCTCACAGTAAATGCCAAAAGAAGCGCCAGCGCAAGTGATATAATATCCTCATGGGTCATCAGAGGTTCCTTGTCGCCGCAGTGTTCGCAGTCCTTGCGTTGGGCGTGCCTTGGGCCGCCTCGACCTATCCTCTACATACATATGCCGTGATGTCCGCATTCGAGGACATCGCTTCTCGCCTGGCCGCTGTCATTGCCGTCCAGCACAATCCCAAGACCGTGCCCGATCTGCAGTTCTCTTACGACGCTTCGGCCCTTCCTGCACAGCCCAAGGTGCGCGTACTCATCGTGCCGGGCCATGAGCCTGACTACGGCGGCGCGGAGTATGATTCGGGCGACGGGCATGTCCGTGAACGTGACCTGGCTGCCGAGCTAGCGCAACATCTCGCCGGATTCTTCAAGGCCGACAGTCACTATGAGACTTTTGTGTCGAGGGACGCGGATGCGTGGTCTTCTACATTTGCCAACTATTTTGATTCGCAAATGCCGGCCATCACTGCTTGGAAGGATGCGCACAAGGCCGCGATCGAGAGCATGATCAAACTGGGGGAGTTCAAGCCGGTGTCTTCAAAGGTAGAGCATAATGACGCGCCGGATCCGGTGGCGTTGCGCCTGTACGGCATCAGTAAGTGGGCGAATGAGAACAAGATCGATCTGGTCATCCATATCCATTTCAACGACTATCCGCACGCTTCTTCTCGCCCGGGCAAATACACAGGTTTCGCTATCTATGTCCCAGAGAAACAGTACGGCAACAGCACGACTACGCGCGCGTTGGCTAGCTATGTATACGAGCGCCTCAAGAAGTATGTTCCGGTGAGCGATATGCCTGCTGAGCAGACGGGCCTCGTGGAGGATCAAGACCTGATCGCGGTCGGCGCTTTGGATTCTTTGGACGCGCCGAGCATGCTCATGGAGTATTCCTACATATATGAACCGCAGGTCACTGATCCGGAAGCGCGCAGCCTCTACTTCAAGGAGCTGGCATATGAGACCTATCGCGGCGTGCAAGACTTCCTGGACTCGCGTCCGGCATCTGATGATCAATCTTCGGATACGCTCATGCTGCCGCATGTCTGGAAGGCGCCAGTCACGGACAAGTCTGGATCGACCGCTGATATATTCGCTTTGCAGACAGCGCTCATCGATGACGGAGAATATCCGCCCAAGGGCAAAACCATGAATGATTGTCCGCGCACGGGTGCCTTCAAATCGTGCACCAAATCGGCTCTACAAGAGTTTCAAAATAAGTATGGGATAAAGGGCGAGAAGGGGATCGTCGGAGGCAAGACCGCAGACAAGCTCAACGAGCTCTTCGCGGCGCGCTCTATATAGGTTATCTGCCGAGGCGCTTGCTTAGCTCTTCGCGCGCCACAGCGGCGTCGCTCCAAGGGGTCTTGGCGCCATTGTGTCCCATGATGTATGGATCGGTACCTTTGCCAGTGATCAGCACTACGTCGCCTGGCTGAGCAAGTTTGAACGCTTCTCCGATCGCTTCTCTGCGGTCCATGATGATGGAGTGTTTCTTTGAGGTGATGCCAACAGCCACATCCTCGACGATCTTCTGGGGATCTTCGTCGTATGGGTCTTCGTCGGTGAGAATAATCTGATCGCAATATAAGTCTGCGAGGCGACCCATTTCTTGGCGCTTCCAAGCATCGCGGCCGCCGCCGGTGCCTCCCAAAACGGCGATGAGGCGGCGGCCGCCCTTATCTGCGGGATCTGGTCTGAACACTTCGTATAATTTCCGCAGCGAATCAGGCGTATGAGCATAGTCGACGATCACCTCGAAGCTTTGACCAGCTTCTATCCTTTCGACACGGCCAGGTATCTCCGAAAAGGCGGCGACCGCCTTGGCGATCGTGCCTACCGGCACGCCCTCTTCCTGTGCGGCGGTCGCCGCCGCTAGGATGTTGTAGAGATTGAATACGCCGGAGAGAGGGGAGTGCAATACCTTGCCTTCATATGAGAATTCTAGGCCAGATTGCTTGATGCTGTATGGCTCGGCGGTCTTGATGCCGTATGACACCTTCTTGTCCGCTCTGCATTCTAGGAAACGCCAGGCTTCACGATCATCGGCGTTCACGATGAGGGTCTTCGTAGGTTTGGATGATCGGCGCATGTTCTGGGCGATCGAGAGTTTGGATGCGAGGTAGTTGTCGTATGAGCCGTGCGCCTCGATGTGTTCGGGGGAGATGTTGGTGAAGATGAGCGTGTCGAGCTCGATGAAGCGATGGCGGAACATGAGCGCTCCCTGCGAAGTGATCTCCATGACCATGTGCGTGCAGCCCTCATCGACTGCGCGGCGGATGAGCCCTTGGGTGGCGAAGCGTCCGGGCATGCTCATCTTGTAGAGATTGCGCTCCGATGTGCCGTC
>JAHFMA010000016.1 GCA_023264475.1 Candidatus Parcubacteria bacterium
CGTTGATCGCCAGAGCCATCTGATTGCCTACGGCGGTATAGAACTCCCTGTTATCGCTGGCATTGCCGGCTAGGGCGTTTTCCACTGCTGTGGCGATCTTATCGGCTAGGTTTCCTTTGTTCTCCAGCTCCACGAGCTTTTTCACGATGTCCGCGATCTCTCCATCCACGAGCTCGACTGTCTCGAACTCCGTTTCTAGGATGATCAGCTTCTGTTCGATGTCTTTGATAGCCGCAGCGATCGATTCATTATGGCTATGCATCCCGCTCTCGATCACCGAAGTGCGCGCATTGAGCGACTCTCCGAGCTTGGCGGCTGTCCCGACGATCTTTTTCGTCAGGGTGGCCTTGAGCTTGTCGTCGTTCTCCTTGGCGCGCTTCTTGGCTGCGATCAAGCGCTCGCTCACGGTCTTTTTGAGAGCCTTGATCGTCGCTGATTGCGCAGCGCGCGTTCGGACAAGATCCGCATGAAGCACGGGCTTCGGCGGGGCTTTCTTGGCGGCGCGGGCGACGGCTCGTGGTGCGGCGGCTTTTGGAGCCACCGATCCGGGAGATGGCGCTGGCGGCTGGACGATCGTCACGGCTGCTACTGCGGCTTGCAGTGCAGACGGCGGCACCGTCGGAGGCTCGTCTTTCTTGATCTTTGAGACCTGTGTCTCAACGAGCATGAGCCTGACCTCGTCGATCTGTGTCGCAGAGAGCATGAAGGATTCTCCGACAGGATCACTGTCCTTCTTGTCTTTGCCGTTGAAAGCGAAGACTGAGAAGGTGTAGCTGCCTGCGGTGACCTTGGAGACCTCGCCGTCCTTGAGGATCTGCTTGAGATCCAGGCTGATCGATCTCATGTTCTCTCTCTTCACGATCCTTTCGCTGAACTTGTATTCCGATCCTCCGGCGAGGCTCAGGCATACGCCGTATGCTCTCCATGGTATTTCCACGGTGAGCGACAGGATGCCTTCGTCGAAGGTATACGATGGTTTTGGTAGCTTTGGCATGACACTGCTCCTTTTTTGTTGGCCGTCGCATAGCGACGGCCAGGTTGATGTGATTATTCCTTTTTCAAAAGATGTTTGCTCCTGTCTTGCGACAGGGCAGCATCCGGACTATTCCATTACGCGCGATTATACCATTTCAATACGAAAAGTCAATGGCAGGAAGGGAAGCGCCCAAGGCGCTATTCTCGGTCATCGGTGCCGGGGAGAGGACTCGAAGCCTACGGCTTCAGTACAGTCTTCGCGTGCATCGCCTTTGCCCCAAAGGCGATGCACATGCTCAGACTTTTCGAGTCCTCTCACGCAATGCGCGCAGGCGCATTGCTCCCGTCACAAACCTCGCTTCGCTCGTTTTGTGCCGGGGAGAGGACTCGAACCTCCATGGATTGCTCCGCTTGGTCCTAAGCCAAGTGCGTCTACCAATTTCGCCACCCCGGCGGGTGCAGGGCTATCTTAGCATGAATGAATATCTGCCTACGAACATCTCCAATGTGCGCCCAGTAGGGATCGAACCTACGACCTTGTCCTTAAGAGGGACCTGCTCTACCAGCTGAGCTATGGGCGCGAGTGAGGGGAAAGAGCGGACGTTCCTATGTTCGCTCTTGACCCGAACGAAGCGCCTATATAGTCCTCTATATGGGCGCAGCCGTCAGAGCTACGAGGAACAGGCATGAATGTAGCAGATAATTGCACAAATCTCAATCATATGTAATACTATTTCCATGGTAAACCGAATGCGCGCGACGCGGTCACACCGCAACAATAGGCGCTCCCACCACGCCCTCGACGAGGCGCGTGTGTCCAAGTGCCAGAACTGCGGCGAGGCTCACAAGAGCCACACGGTCTGCATGGCCTGCGGTTGGTACAATGGCCGCAAGGTTCTCGACATCGCAGCCAAGGCCGCCGCCAAGTCCAAGAAGAAGCAGGCTTCGGCAAGCAAGTAAGCTCCGCCTTCCGGCCCGTTCCTTCCTGCCTAGCGCGTTCCCGGTCCCTGACATCCAGCACTTCACATGGCAAATCGACATCTTTCACGCTCAGTCGCTCTGCAATCCCTCTTCGAATGGGATTTCTGGGGCGAGCACGCGCCTGAGACGCCGGCCATCGTCGCCCGCAACGCCAAAGAATTCGCGCCGGGCCTGTCAGACCTCTCCTTCATAGACATACTCATCAAGGGCGTCATCGCCAAGAAGCGCGATCTCGATGCCATCATCGAGAAGGCCGCTCCTGAGTGGCCGATCGACAAGATCTCTCCGGTGGACCGCAATGTCCTCCGCCTTGGCTTGTACGAGCTGCTCTTCGCCGATCGCGGCGAGGTGCCAGCCAAGGTCGCTATCAACGAAGCCATCGAACTCGCCAAGACCTTCGGCGGCGATACTTCCGGACGCTTCGTGAACGGTGTCCTCGGTGCCGTCTACAAAGAGCTTGGCGAGCCAGGCAAGGACGCTCAACCAGCCAAGAAGAAGCCCACTGAAGTCCCATACGAAGCCATGCCCATCCAGCACTTGGGCGGCGCGGTCGTCTATGCCCACGAAGGCAAAGAGGTCTACCTCGCCTTCGTGCACGACATCTTCGGGCACTGGACCTTGTCCAAGGGCAAGATCCTCGAAGGCGTATCGCCTGACGCCGGCACAGTCTCCAAGGTCAAAGAAGAGATCGGATTGACTGTCGCCATCAAGGCCGACCTTGGCACCAATGAATACGTCGCCAACGACCCGGAGATCGGCAAGATCCGCAAGCAAGTGCACTACTATCTCGCCGAGTCCTCGTTCACGGACCTCAAGCTCGCCAAGAAGCCGGGCCTGGATGATGCCAAGTGGTTCAAGCTTTCCGATATCCTCGAGCTCAATTTCTATAACGACATCCTCCCGATCGTGACCAAGGCCATCACCATCTTGTCCGAGAAGGAGAAATAGACCATGACCAAGCCGATCAATTTCGCATCCCTCGCAGAGCGCATCGGCGTGGCGTTCCATGACATCTCGATCCTCCGCGCCGCTTGTACGCATCGCTCCTATCTCAACGAGAACAAGGGCGCCGGCCTGGAGCACAACGAGCGCCTAGAATTCCTCGGAGACGCCGTCCTCGAGCTCGTCGTCACTACCTTCCTGTATCGCAAATATCCCGACAAAGCCGAGGGAGCCCTGACTGCCTACAGGAGCGCTATCGTCAATACGGTCTCGCTCACCAAGGTAGCCGAGAGCATCAGCCTCGGCGACTTCATGCTGCTCTCGCGTGGGGAAGCCAAGGACACCGGCCGCGCGCGCGCCGTGATCGTGGCCAATGCCGTCGAGGCTGTGATCGGCGCTATATATCTCGACCAGGGCTACAATGCCGCCGCCAACTTCATCTCCTCGCACATCCTCGAAGTCATCGACATCGACGTCATCGTGGAGCAGAAGTCATGGATCGACGCCAAGAGCCGCTTCCAGGAGCGCGCCCAGGAGAAATTAGGCACGACCCCGACATACAAGACCTTGAAGGAGACCGGACCGGACCATGGCAAGCAATTCACGCTCGGAGTATTCCTTCGAGATGTGCAAGTCGCGACCGGCAGCGGCATGTCCAAGCAAGAAGCAGAACAGCAAGCGGCCGAGAAGGCGCTGGAAATCAAAGGGTGGTAGGAGTTTGAATACGACGCAACGTCACAACAAATAAGAGGGGATTTTATTGCGGGCGAATATCATTGACCGTGATGATGTTCGGATCTTGGCGGATGGCGGCCTAAGAATGTCGCCTTATATTTATCTGTCGAAAATCCTGAAGGCCTGTTTTGTGTCGCACAATATTTTATCGTCCCAAACGAGCCTTATGGCGCAAGAATAATGTGACAATGCTTTTTAATTTATGTAAATGAAGTTTTGAGCGAGAACCAGTCATACTTCTCCGCCAACGTTCAAATATCACGAAAATTTTCGTGAAGATTGAACGCTCGCAAAAACCTAGCCACAACCACCGCCCTTAAAAGGAAAAGTCATACCACTAACATTAAGTGGCATTTTTGCGATACAATTAGGCATCATCCAGCCAACCCGCGCCTACCCGCCATGCATCTGAAATCGCTCGAATTGTCCGGCTTCAAATCATTCGCCAAGAAGGCGAATCTGACTTTCACCTCCTCGATCACCGGCATTGTCGGCCCAAACGGCTCCGGCAAATCCAACGTCGCCGAAGCCTTCCGCTTCGTCTTGGGCGAGCAGTCCATCAAATCCCTCCGCGGCAAGCGCGGCGAGGACATGATCTGGAACGGCGGCGGCGCTGACGCTGGGCGTGCCGGACGTGCCTCGGTCAAGCTCGTCTTCGATAACACGCGCAAGCTCTTCCCAGGCATAGACTTCGATGAGGTCTCTATCGAGCGCGTGGTCAACCGCGACAATAGCAACGAATATCTCTTGAATGGCACGGCCGTGCGCCTACGCGATGTGGTCGAGCTCCTCTCGGCCGCCCATATCGGCGCCACGGGCCATCACATCATCTCCCAAGGCGAAGCCGACCGCATCCTCTCCGCCTCCATCCGCGAGCGCCGCGAGATCATCGAGGACGCTCTCGGACTCAAGGTCTACCAATGGAAGAAGCTCGAATCGCTCCGCAAACTCGAGCGCACCGAGGAGAATATGAAGCAAGTCGAGTCTCTGCGCCGCGAGATCGCCCCGCATATCCGCTTCCTCAAGAAGCAAGTCGAGAAGATCGAGAAGGCCCAAGAGATGCGCCGCGATCTCGTCGACATCTATCGCGGCTACTTCGCCGCTGAGAGCGCCTATATCTCTGCCGAGAAGGAGCGCCTCCACCGCGAGATCGCGGCGCCGCGCAAGGAGCTCGGAGAATTGGACCATGAGCTCGAGCGCGCCAAGAGCGTCTTGACCGCCGCCAAAGGCAAGGACCACAAGAGCGGCTTGGTCGTCGACCTCGAGGGTCGTCTCAGCGCGGTGCGCATCGAGAAGGACGCCGTCACCTTGGATATCGGACGCCTCGAAGGAGAGGCCAACGCCAACCGCCGTGCCATCGATAAGGAGAAGGACAAGCAAAAGCGCGATGAATTCAAGACCGTCTATCTCAAAGACCTAGAAGAGGTCGTGAGCTCGATCGAGTCGTTCCATTCTCTCGATGATGCCAAGAAGCTCTTCCATGAGATCGTCTCGGCCCTGAAGGCCTTCATCTCCAAGCATCGTGGCACCAACGACTCCGCTTTCATCGGCGAGGCTGAGAAAGAGATAGAGTCTCTAAATAATCAGAAGGCCGCCAAAGAAGCCAAGCAGAAGTCGCTCTCCGAAGCCGAGGCCAAGCTGGTCAAGGAATATGAGGAGCTCAAGGCCGCGATCGACAAAGAGAAGGACACCAACCGCGACGCCGAGAAAGACGTCTTCCGCATCATCGCCCGCCAGAACGAAGTGCGCAGCATCGTGACCAATCTCAACAACTCTATCGCCGCGCTGGCCCACGAAGAAGACGCTATGAAGCGCGAGCTGGGCGAAGCCGCCAACATTGCCGGCAGGGAAGCTGTCGATTATGCCGCTCACGGTGCTGTCCATCGCGACCGTCAGGCCCAAGAGGCGCAACGCCATCAGATCGAGAAGCTCAAGATCCGCATCGAAGACGCCGGCGCCGGCGGCGGCACCGAGGTCATGAAGGAATATCGAGAGACCGAAGAGCGCGACGCCTTCCTCGCGCGCGAGCTCGAGGACCTCGCTCGCGCCAAGGACGAGCTCCACAAGCTGATCGCCGGCCTCGACGCGCGCATCGACTACGAATTCAAGAGCGGCATCGTCAAGATCAATCAGCAGTTCGGAGAGTTCTTCTCGCTCATGTTCGGCGGCGGCAAGGCCGAGCTCTTCGTGGTGCGAGAGCCCAAGCGCCGCAAGAAGAGCGATACGGAAGATCTCGCCGAGGCGCTCTCCGGCGCGGATGGCGAAGCTCCTGCGGAAGATGATGAAGACGGTCCCGAAGGCATCGAGGTCAACGTCAGCCTGCCCAGGAAGAAGGTCAAGAGCCTGATGATGCTCTCCGGCGGCGAGCGCGCCCTCACCTCGATCGCGCTCCTCTTCGCCATCTCTCAGGTCAATCCGCCGCCATTCGTCATCTTGGATGAGACCGATGCCGCGCTCGACGAGGCTAATTCCAAGAAGTACGGAGACATGATCGAGAACCTTTCCAAAAATTCTCAGCTCATCCTCATCACCCACAATCGCGAGACCATGTCTCGTGCCGGCGTCATCTACGGCGTGACTATGGGCTCTGATGGCGCCTCCAAGCTCCTTTCCATCGCCTTCGAGGACGCCGTGAAAGTTGCGAAATAAGGGCCATTTGCGTACACTGTCCATATATGGACGCCCTCTCTAAGCATCAACTCATCCTCGTCGCTCTCCTCGTCTCCTTCGTGACCTCGCTCGCGACCGGCATCGTCACCGTCTCCCTCATGGATCAAGCGCCGGACAGCGTGACCCGCACCATCACCCAAGTCATCCAGAAGACCGTCGCCGACGCCGCCGGCGCCACTTCGACTGCCGCCATCTCGATCGCCGTCTCCGATCAAGTCGCTGACGCGACTGCGGCCGTCGTGCCCTCGATCGTCCACCTCCGCGAAGGCGCTGCCGGCCGCATCGCCGGCCTCGGCCTCGTCGTGTCCTCGGCCGGCGTGATCATCGCCGACAAGACCATGATCGATAATCTCAATGAGCCTCAGGCCATATACGCCGACGGGGAAGCGATCCCTGTGAGCATCGTGAGATTCCAGGTCCAAGGCGATATCGCCTTCCTCATGCCGATGCGTCCGATCACCCAGGCAGCGCGGCCCGTGTCTTTCGGCGAGGCTCCGCGTTTGGGCGCCAGCGTCTGGTCCCTATATGGCTCGACCACATACGCTCTCTCGCAGGGCATCGTGAGCCAGATAGACGCCACCAATCCCATTCCTGACATTCAGACCTCTATTTCGTCTGCGAATATCATCCCAGGCGCGCCGCTCTTCGATGCGCTGGGTTCAGTCGTAGGCATCGCCACCAGATCATACGCAGGGCCTAATGGCACTTCCTTCTACCCGGTACAGGGCCTCAAAGGCGTCATACCTAGATAGAGCCTCTAGAGAGCCGTCCTGCACCGTATCATTTGATTTAATCGTATTTTTGTAGTACTATAAGGCTGTTTAAGCCATACGAATCATGCCTCCAATAGGAAAACTCACCACCAAAGCCCGCGAAGCCCTCAAACGAGCCCATGAGCTCGCTATCGAGCGCGGCCAGAATCACGTCAATCCTGTGCACCTCCTCTGTGCACTCATCCTGCAGGAAGAGAGCATGGTCGCCTCCATCCTCGACAAGCTCGAGGTAGACACGCCGATGCTCACCGATATCGTGCTCGAGCATATCGAGGCTCCCGAAGGCTCCAATGTCCTCTCGCCGTCATACCAGATCTACCTCACGCCCGATCTCGCCCAAGTCCTCGACAATTCTCTGCGCGTGGCCGGCACGCTCAAGGACGAGTTCATCTCGACCGAGCACCTCTTCCTGTCCATCTTCGACATCCCGTGCACGGCCCGCGACATCCTCCTGCGCTTCAAGATCGACCGCGACGGCGTGACCAAGATCATCGAAGAGCTCAAATCCAACCCTCCGACCAAGGATAGCGAGCCCAAGAAGTTCCGCACCCTCTACAAATACGCCCGCTCTCTCACCAAGCTCGCCAAAGAGAATCGCCTCGACCCGGTCATCGGCCGCGACGATGAGATCATGCGCATCATCCAGATCCTCTCCCGTCGCACCAAGAACAACCCGATCCTGATCGGCGAGGCCGGCGTGGGCAAGACCGCTATCGTCGAGGGCCTGGCTCTGCGCATGTCTCAAGGCGACGTCCCGGAATCCCTCAAGGACAAGGAGCTCGTCTCCCTAGACCTCGGCTCGCTCATCGCCGGCACCAAATACCGCGGCGAATTCGAGGAGCGCCTCAAGAACATCCTCAAGGAAGTCGAGAAGGCCGACGGCAAGATCATCCTCTTCATCGATGAGATCCACACCCTCGTCGGCGCCGGCGCCGCCGAGGGCGCCATGGACGCTTCCAACATGCTCAAGCCCGCTCTCGCTCGCGGCGAGCTCCGCGCGATCGGCGCCACCACGCTCAAGGAATACCAGAAGTATATCGAGAAGGACCCGGCCCTCACGCGCCGCTTCCAGCCGGTCTTCGTCAATGAGCCGTCGCCTGAGGACGCCATCGCCATCCTCCGCGGCCTCAAGGAGAAGTACGAGCTCTTCCACGGCGTGCGCATCACCGACGACGCGATCGTGGCCGCCGTCAATCTCGCTAGCCGCTATATTACCGACCGATTCTTGCCCGACAAGGTCGTGGATCTCATTGACGAGGCTGCCTCATCTCTGCGCATCTCGCTAGAGAACATGCCGCCTCAGCTCGAAGAGACGCGCCGCAAGATCATGCGCCTAGAGATCGAGCGCGAAGCCCTCAAGAAGGAGACCGATAAAGTCGCCAAGGGCCGTCAGGCTCGCATCGAGCAGGAGATCGCCGACCTCAAAGAATCGACTTCAGAGCTGGAGCTCAAATGGAAGAATGAGAAGGAGACGATCAGCGAGCTCAAGCGCATCAAGAAGGAGCTCGAGGTCCTGCGTATCGAAGCCGACATGGCCGAATCCCGCGCCGACCTAGCCAAGGCCGCCGAGCTCCGCTACGGCAAGATCCCGGCTCTCGAGAAGGAATTGGAGCAGAAGAACAAGCGCCTCAAGAAGCTCCAGTCGTCTCGCCGCATCCTCAAAGAAGAGATCACCTCCGAAGACATCGCCGGCGTCGTCTCGCGCTGGACGGGCATCCCGGTCTCGCGCATGCTCGAATCCGAAGCCGCCAAGCTCGTGCGCATGGAAGCAGACCTCAAGCGCCGCATCGTCGGCCAGGACGAGGCCGTGACCAAGATCGCCGACACTGTGCGCCGTTCCAGGGCCGGCATCGCCGACCCCAATCGGCCGATCGGCTCGTTCATCTTCTTGGGCCCGACCGGCGTGGGCAAGACCGAGCTCACCAAAGCTCTGGCCGAGTTCCTCTTCAATGACGAGAAGGCTCTCATCCGCGTGGATATGTCAGAGTTCATGGAGAAGCATAGCGTCTCCAAGCTCATCGGCGCGCCTCCGGGCTATGTCGGCTATGACGAAGCCGGAGGCCTCACTGAGACCGTCCGCCACCGCCCTTATTCCGTGATCCTCTTCGACGAGATCGAGAAGGCGCACCCGGAAGTCTTCAACGTGCTCCTCCAGGTCCTCGACAACGGCCGCCTCACCGACAGCAAAGGCCGTGTCGTCAATTTCCGCAACTGCGTGATCATCATGACCTCCAACATCGGCGCCGAATATATCCAGAAGATGGAGAAGATCGGCTTCGCTCGCACCGAGGGCGAGCGCGAGAAGGACAACTACCAGAACGCCAAGGAGAAGGTCACGGCTTCGCTCAAAGACTATTTCCGTCCGGAATTCCTCAACCGCGTGGGCGACACGATCATCTTCGATATCCTCTCGCCAGTAGCGGTGAGAGAGATCGTCGGCATCCAGGTGGCCGAGGTCATGAAGCGCCTTTCCGACAAGGCCATCGACTTGGCCATCGCCCCGGCGGTCTATGATTATCTCGCCAAAGAAGGCTACAGCCCGCAATACGGCGCCCGTCCGCTCCGCCGCCTCATCCAGAACAAGATCCTCACCCCGGTCGCCAACCTGCTCATCTCTCAGTCTGTCGCCAAGGGCGGCACGATCGCAGTGGATCTCAAGGAGACTTCAGGCAAGGACAGCAAGCCGGA
>JAHFMA010000017.1 GCA_023264475.1 Candidatus Parcubacteria bacterium
TCATGGCACATATCGGAAATTGTGATGTTTGCGGCAAGCGCACGGTCAATGAAGCGCGGCATGATAGATGCAATACGGCATTTCTGAATGATCTCCTTTGGGAGATACAGTGCCATTGCAAGAGGCGCCCGAAACGGCAATTGCCCAAATCGCTCATCAAGAAGCTGAAGGGCTTGGAGCTCGTGTCGCTCAGCACCTTCTTGCGCCAAGAAGAAGAGAGGTTCGCGGAGGAAGCGACCAAGCAAGCCGAAGCCAGCATCCATCAGCACGGTCAAATAGAGGCGATGCAGGTGGCGGCTAGGAAATTCAACGCAGAGCATCCGCCTACGAACGGCCAGACATACGCTGCCAAGGCCTGACCCAGACAGCCGCACCTATCACAAGGAGCGGCTTTTTTCATAGGCTCACGAAGCTCCCTGTCTATAGATTAGCGGCGATCTTATCTCGATTCCCGGCGAAGTCCATTTTGTCGCCTTTGGCCTCGTTGCTAGGGAAGGCCCAGATATGCGCATGGGGGATCTCGTCGCCGACGATGCGCGAGAGGACCCATTCGGTGCCGAAGGCTTTGCGCTGAGCATGAGCTATTTTGTTGACGACTTCGAAATATTTGCCGACCTGCGGCACATCCCAGACCCAGCGATAGTGTTGTTTGGGAATGATCTGCGCGTGCCCCGGCGTCTGCGGATGGATATCCAGGAAGGCTAGGAAATCGTCGTCTTCATAGATGATGTGCGCAGGGATCTCCTTGTTCACGATCTTGCAGAAGATGCAGTCTTTCATGCCGTCTATTCTACAAGCCGCGGCGCCAAATAAAAAGCCCGTCTCGGTGAAGAGACGGGCTGGAGCGGAATATGGGTTTATCCGGCCATAGGGAAGGGAGTGATTGTTGCCGATGGTCTGTCGCCGGTCGGCTCATTAGGCTTCTTTGAAGTTGGCGGGCTAGCAGGCTTGGTCAGATCGATCGGTGCGAAACGTTTGAGGGCCTCGACTCGACAGCGGCACATGACGAGCGCCTGATAGAACTTCGGGTCTACCCTAGGATCTTTTAAGGCGTTCCTGGCTCTGTCGCGAGCATGCATGACTGTGCCATGATCGCGATTGAACCGGTCGCCGATGTATCCGAGACTGTCGTCGATGAACACCGTGCAGAGATACATAGCTACTTGCCTCGCGTCGCTCACGCGACTGCGTCCGCGCTTTTCTCGGAAGAACTCTGAAACGTCCACGGAGAATTCCTCCGCAACGGCTGACTTGATGACATTGATCGAATCCTGGGGGAACTTTCTCGGATCCCGCGGGTCGGTCTGGGGTCGTGATGCTTTCAATGGCTCCTTTTTGCGTCGGCGGGATTGCCGGGCGCATTTTTGTTCTGTGCGAGACAGTACCACGCATCGTGACGGTCGGTCAATAAGGCCACAAAAGGGCAGGAATGGCCTGCGTGATATACTCTTTTCATGCCTGCTTATGCTATCCGCCGTCCCCTCATTCCTGCCGAGAAGGATGCTCTTGCCTCATGCTCGGAATTGGTCGCGCACCTCCTGTTTCACAGGGATGTGACCGATGCCGCGGCGGCCGAGCGCTTCTTGGCGCCGGATTATGAGCGCGACACCCACGATCCTCTGCTCATGAAGGATGCCGGCACGGCCGCCGAGCGCATCATCCGCGCTATCCAGTCGGGCGAGAAGATCTGCGTGTACGCCGACTATGACGCCGACGGCATCCCGGGCGCGGCGCTCTTCAATGACCTGTTCTCGAGGATCGGCTACGCGAACTTCACCATATATATCCCGCATCGCCATGATGAGGGCTTCGGCTTGCATGAGGCCGCCATCGACGAGCTCGCCAGCGGCGGCGTGAAGCTCCTCATCACCGTCGACTGCGGCATCGCGGACGCTGCCGCCGCGCGCCACGCGCGCGAGCTCGGCCTCGACGTGATCATCACCGATCACCACGAGCCTCCGGCCGAGCTGCCTCCGGCTGTCGCCGTCGTCGACCCCAAGCGCGCCGACTGCCCGTATCCGTACAAGCATCTCTGCGGCACCGGCGTCGCGTGGAAGGTCATCCAGGCGATCCTCGCCAAAGAGCGCTTCGGCCTCAAGGAGGGCAGCGAGAAATGGATGCTCGACCTCGTCGGCATCGCCACGCTCTCCGACATGGTGCCTTTGACCGGCGAGAATCGCGTCTTCGCGCGCTATGGCCTCACCGTCCTGCGCAAGACGCCGCGCCTCGGCCTAGTGAAGCTGCTCGGGAAGCTCCGCATCGCCCAGCCGCATCTCACTGAGGACGACATCACCTTCATGATCACACCACGCATCAACGCCGCATCGCGCATGGGCGTGCCGATGGACGCCTTCCGGCTGCTCGCCGCCTCCACCGATGTCGAGGCCGCCGAATGCGCTGATCACCTCGACGCCATCAACAACGAGCGCAAGGGCGTCGTGGCCTCGCTCGTCAAGGAGGTCAAGAAGCTCGTGCACGAGCGCCATGCCGGCGGCCCGGTCCCGAGCGTGATCGTCCTGGGCAATCCGGCATGGCGGCCGTCTCTTCTGGGACTGGCTGCGAATTCCTGCGCCGAAGAATTCCGCCGGCCGGTCTTCCTGTGGGGGCGCGATGGCGACAACGCTATCAAGGGCTCATGCCGCTCCGAAGGCGCGTCCAACATCGTCGCGATCATGCGTGCCGTACCCGCGGGCGTCTTCACGGAATTCGGCGGGCATCGTCAGGCTGGCGGCTTCGCCGTGAGCAATGAATCCATCCACTATCTCGATCAGCGCCTGAATGAGGCGGCGGCCAGTTTGGCGACAGCCTCCGCGCAAGAAGGCGCGTCGAGCTCTACAGATGACGGGAGCGAGATCGACGCCGAGCTCTCGCTCGACGCCGTGACGTATGCTCTCCACAGCGAGCTCGACCGTCTCGCGCCCTTCGGCCTCGGCAATCCCAAGCCTATCTTCTTGTTCAAAAATGTCAGGCCCGCGACCGTGCGCAAGTTCGGCAAAGGCTCCGAGCATATCGAGCTTGGCATGACGGCGAGCGGCGGGCGCAAGATCCCCGCGATCTCTTTCTTCGGTGTCGCAGAGGACTGGGCCTCTAGAGTCGTGGCTGGCCAGCCCATCGACCTCATCGCCTCAGTCGAGAAGTCCATGTTCCGCGGCCGGCCCGAGCTCCGCCTCCGCATCGTGGATGTGGTGCTCGGCTGAATGTTGTGCGACAATCATCCGACATGGATACCTCAGTCAACATCATCTTCACTGACGGCTCGTCGCGCGGCAACCCCGGCCCGGGCGGCTGGGCCGCGATCGTGGTCTCGAGCGGCGCCAAGGCCGACAAGCTCGTCGTGCAGGTGCGCGAGCTCGGCGGACACGAAGATCACACCACCAACAATCGCATGGAGCTCCAGGCAGCGCTCGGCGCGCTCGCTGCGATCACGGAGGGGAGCAAGGCCACAGTGAACACGGACTCCTCCTATCTCATCAACGGTATCACCAAGTGGGTCAAGGGCTGGAAGCACAATGACTGGAAGACCAAGACCAAAGACGATGTGCTCAACCGCGATCTTTGGATGGCGCTCGACGATCTCGCCTCGGCACGCAAGGTCGACTGGCATTATGTCGGCGGCCATGTCGGCGTGCGCGGCAATGAGCGGTGCGACGAGATCGCGACGGCTTATGCCGACGGCGGCCAGCCGACGCTGTACCACGGTCCTCTCTCCGGCTACGCCATCCAGAATATCCTCGATGTTTCACACGATGAGGCGCTGGCCGCTGACAAGAGCTCTAGCTCTTCGCGATCTCGGACCCCGGCCTATTCATACTTGAGCATGATCGCTGGCAAGATCGAGAGGCACCATTCCTGGGCCGATTGCGAGAAGAGGGTCAAGGGCATCCGTGGCGCTCGTTTCAAAAAGGCTTTGAATGCTGAAGAAGAGGAGAAGATCATCCGCGAATTTCGCGCTCTATAATATTCATGAAAAATTCATTCCGTTTTTATCCGGATTTGATACGGATTTGAACCTGCCTTAGCTATCATGCGCCCATGCGGAAGGGCGCTTTTTTATTCTGGAGCATATTCGCGGCCGCGGCGATCATCCGCGTGGCTTTGTCATTCGGGCTGTCCGAGCCTGACGCTTCTTCATGCCTCAAGAAGGCTGATCGAGGCAACGGCATCATCGCTTCCGACCCGGAGCGCAAAGATTCCGGTCAGGTTTTCGTCATCCAGGCCGATGAAATCTTCGCTGATGAAGAGCAGGAGTCGTGCGTGCAAGGCATCCTCATCCGTGTGAAAACAAAATTGTATCCGCGGTTCGCGTATGGAGAACGGGTCGCGTTCGTGGGCAAGATATCTCGGCCATTCGACTTCTCGAGCGACACTGGCCGCAGTTTCGACTATAAAGGCTACCTCGCCAAAGACGATGTCTTCTATGAGATGAAGAGCGCGGTTGTGATGGCGACGACTAGCACAAAAAGTTTTTCGCTCTCGTCTATCCTCTTCCGCATCAAGCATGGCTTCGTGGGCAATCTCGAGCGTGTCCTCGGCGAGCCGCATGCCGCTCTCGCCGCTGGTCTGGTCGTGGGCGAGAAGAGCGCGCTCGGCAAGGGCTTGCTCGATGACTTCCGCATCGTCGGCCTTATCCATATCGTCGTCCTGTCCGGTTTCAACATCACCATCGTCGGCGTAGCCTTGCGTCGGATCTTGTCGCGCCTGCCGCGCGCGTGGGGCATCGCGATCGGCGGTATCGGCATCGCACTCTTCGGGGTCTTGGTCGGCGGTGGAGCCACGGTGATCCGCTCATGCTTCATGGCCGGTGTGGCGCTCATCGCCGACCTCATCCGCCGCGACTACGATGTCTCCCGCGCTCTCGGCTTCGCCGCGCTCGTTATGCTCATCCAGAGCCCGCTCATACTTCTGCATGACCCGTCATTTCAGCTTTCATTCTTGGCTACGCTCGGGCTGATCCTGCTCGCCTCGCCGATCGAGGATCGGCTCGGCTGGGTGCCTGATAAGTTCGGCATGCGCGGCACGGTCGCGTCGTGCTTTGCTACGCAGATCTTCGTGTCGCCATTCATCCTCTATATGATGGGGCAGATCTCGATCATCGGCGTGGTCGTGAACATCCTCGTCCTGCCATTCATTCCTGTCACGATGCTCCTAGTCTTCCTGACTGGCGCGGCAGGCTTCATCTATGGGCCGCTGGCGCAATTCGTCGGCTGGGGCGCGCACCTCTTGCTCCAGTACGAGCTCTTCATGGTCACCAGTTTCGCGCGCGTGCCGTATGCCGCGCTCCAAGTCCCGCCATTCTCTGGATGGTGGGTGGCCGGGTTCTATGCGGCGTTCTTCGTGGGGTATGTTTATCTCAAGAAAAGGCCCGCTTCTATTTCTGCGCCCTCTTGAAATTCTCCTCGACCACGCTCCAATTGAGATTCGCGAAGAAGTCCTCTACATAGTTCTTCTTGCCGGAAGGCTGATAGTCCGCGACATAAGAGTGCTCCCACATATCGAGTCCGAGGATCATCGTACAGCCGTTGAGCTCGCCCATATGTTGCTCGTCTATCCATGAAGCGAGCAGGCGGTCATCCTTCTTGTCATACCATAGCACTGCCCAGCCGATGCCGCGGGTTGTCGTCGCCATCGTCTTGAATGAGTTCAGCCATTCGTCGAAAGAGCCCCATTCTTCGGCGATGGCCTCTCTGAGCGGGCTCGAGTCAGCGAGCGGTGACGCTCCTCCTTCTAGGGAAGAGAAGTACACCTCATGATTGCGCATGCCGTTGTATTCGAAGCTGAAGCGGCGGCCCAGCTCGCCCATGGCGTATGAATTCGTGGCTTGGTCAGCCTGGTATTTGCCGTATGTCTCCATGATCGAATTAGCATTCTTCACATAGCCGGCGTAGAGCTTGAGGTGCTCCTCGATATTCTTGGCCGAAATGCCCTTGAGGGCTGGAATGGAGAAAGTCTTAGCGATGAATGGTTTCATATTATGGTTTAGTTATTGATATTCATACCCAGTCTATCACTCCGGGCGGTTTTCTTCATCAAGATTTTATCAGGATTTGATACGGATTTTATCTCTCCTCTATACAATGGCTGGCGCAATGACCAAGATCGCCACCAGACCTATATTCATGGCCGTAGCCGGAGTCGCCACGCTCTCCGGTGTAGGCGCGTATGCTTGGCAGGCCTCGGCCAAAGCCCCGGTCCTAGAGATCTATGTCTGGGATACCCCCGGTTCACCCTCGATCTTCATCCGCACCCCATCGGACAAGCGCATCCTCATAGATGGTGGGGCCAATTCTGATGTCGTGCGTCGGCTCACATCGGTCATTCCATTCTATTCTCGCCGGATAGACACGATCATCGTGACAAAAGGGGAGGCCAAGAGAGCGACCGGCCTTGTCGACGTCACAGACAGGTACGATATAGGCAACATCCTTATTCCAGGAATGGACCTCGTGTCGCTAGGGCTGGCGAGCACGACTGATCCAGCGTACTCGGCTCTATTAGATGCAGCAAAGAAGCGCAACATAGATGTCCAATCAGTTTTGGCTGGCAAAAAGCTTGAATTAGACAAAGAAGTCTATCTCGACGCCATGTTTCCGGTGCCAAAAGATTCTTTTGAGTACTCACGAGCCAGTGATCCTGAGCTTGCGATGCGATTGAGCTACCGTGATACATCAATATTATTGGCAGGAGCTATATCGACGAAGGTACAGAAGCTTCTTTCCAAGGATACGAAACGATCAAATGCTCTGGTCGTGTATCAAAGCCTCGCTCCATCAAACTATTCCAAGGAATTCATTTCTGCAGTCGCGCCGGACTCCCTGGTCTATTCCCAGACTGCGTCAAAAAGCGGAACAGGCAAGCCTTCCAAGAAGAAAAAGCCCCAGACAGATTCGCTGGCTGGAGTATTGATGGACCACCGGTTCAATATAAAAGAAAAAAAGACGATCAAGATCGTCTCAGATGGGGCAAGGGTGACCGTGCAGTGACTAGATGAGGCGGGCGTCCTTGAGAGCGCGGAAAGCGCCTTTCTTCTCGATCGTGCGGAGGCCGCGGGCCGAGACCGTGAGGCGGATGGACTTCTTGAGCTCTGGGACGTAGATAGACTTCTTCTGGAGATTCGGGTAGCGACGGACCTTGCCGCAAGGATTGAATTGCGTGGCGCGAGTGCGGTTGGAATACCTTCCGCCGTTCATGGAGCCCCTCTTGGTGATGTCGCAGACTTTGGCCATAAATATTGAGAATCGTATGCTAACATATACCTCGCATGCTGACAATCCTTTCCGTAGTCATCCTCATATTCTCGGTCATATTGCATGAAGTCTCCCACGGCTTCATGGCCGACTGGCTGGGCGACCCGACGGCGCGCCTGCAGGGCCGTCTGACCCTCAATCCCTTGAAGCACATCGATCCTGTGGGCTCCATCCTGGTGCCGCTCATCACTTCTCTGGCTGGTTTCACTTTTGGTTGGGCCAAGCCTGTCCCATACAACCCGTACAATCTCAAGAATGTCAGGAAAGGGGAGTTCCTCATCGCTGCCGCAGGACCAGGATCCAATATCCTCATCGCTCTCATCTTCGGGACCATGTTGCGCTTCGCCGCTTCCAGTGTGCATGA
Source organism: Candidatus Parcubacteria bacterium (assembly GCA_023264475.1). GTDB lineage: Bacteria > Patescibacteriota > Minisyncoccia > Phycocordibacterales > PALSA-1337 > C7867-002. Next base: position 7,609 of record JAHFMA010000017.1, read on the forward strand.
TGCCGCCTCAGCTGCCACGCTCGCGCCGTTCGCTACGATCATCACATATATAGTAGTCATCAATATCGTCTTGGCCGTCTTCAATCTCATCCCCCTGCCGCCGCTCGATGGTTCCAAGCTCCTCTTCTCTATGTTGCCTGCCCAATATGGCCGGGTCCGCATGGTTCTGGAGGCCTACGCACCTATCTTCGTGCTTGTCGTGGTCTTCTTCTTGTGGCAGATCCTCGCGCCGGTCATTCCTTGGATCTTCAGGATTTTCGCGGGTTTCTCGCTGTAAACTTTACTTTTTGGCAGTTCTGTCTATAATCTTCATCAGCCATGTTGTTTGCTACAGTCTTGCTCGCATTGCTGGCGAGCTCGTTCCCAGCATCGAAAATCCCGGAGCTTTCGCCGATGGAGAGAGTCATCTTTCCAGAGCAGCTCCTCGCGTACGACCTGACATGTTCGGCCGCAATTCTTCCGAGCGCTTTCAGCCTACGGGTTGAACTTGTCTCCGAAGAGTACCTCCGAACATTCGGACGTTCTGTTCAAGAAGCATGCACCATCGCGCCCGTCTGGAATCAGGTCCACGACTGGCTCGATCCGGCCATCGTTTGATGTCGAGGCTTCATGATGAAGACAGCTTAGGATGGTTTCTCCGAGATAATCTCAAAGATTAACACCGTTCCCAAGCCGGCTTCTGAAACGAAGTTCCGACCAACCCAGCCGCGCCTGACCTCTGTGTCAGTGCGCGGCTTTTTTATTCGAAGAGTTTCTTGCCCGTTTCTCATTCCTGTGATAATGTCTCTCCATTGCCCAAGGGGGCAAAAAATCAATTATTCAGGCAAGAATGAGTAATCGCTCATGGCCACTCGGCCAGAAAGCGGTGAAAAAAGTCAGTCTTGCACACTAAAGGGCCCAAAAGCCCACAAAGTCAGCTTATTTATCCATATGCCTACCATCAGCCAACTCACCAAGTCGAACAGGAAGCGCTTCAAGCGCAAGTCCAAGTCCATCGCGCTCACCCGCACGTTCAACACGATCGCTAACCGCCCGAGCTTCTTCCCGGCTCCGTTCAAGCGCGGCGTATGCGTCAAGGTCACGACCAAGACCCCGAAGAAGCCGAACTCAGCCATCCGCAAGATCGCTCGCGTCCGCCTCTCCAACGGAGTCGAAGTCACTGCCTACGTCCCGGGTATGGGCCACAACCTCCAGGAACACTCCGTGGTGCTCCTCCGTGGCGGCCGCGTCAAAGACGTCGGTCTCCGTTATTCAGTCGTGCGCGGCGTATTAGACTGCGCCGGCGTCGAAGCTCGCCGCAAGGGCCGCAGCCAGTATGGCAACAAGCGCCCGAAGGCTAATAAGACCGCCTAACCAATACCACCATGCGACGCAAACTCACCATCAAGCGCGATCTCAAGGCTGACGCCGAATACCAGTCATTGAGGCTCGCCAAGTTCACCAACTATGTCATGGATTCCGGCAAGAAGACCACCGCCCGCGCCATCATCTCCGACTGCATGAAGGCCATCAAGGAGCAGGCCAAGACCGAGAATCCGATCGAGCTCTTCGAGCTCGCTCTCAAGAACACCGCTCCGGCTATGGAAGTCCGCTCCCGCCGCGTCGGTGGCGCCAACTACCAGGTCCCGCGCGAGGTCCGTCCTTCCCGCAAAGATGCTCTGTCCATGAAGTGGATCATCGATGCCGCCCGTGCCAAGAAGGGCAAGCCGATGCACCTGAAGCTCGCCGATGAGCTCATCGCCGCCTCCAAGAACGAGGGCGAAGCCGTCAAGAAGCGCGAGAACGTCCACAAGATGGCCGAAGCCAACAAGGCCTTCGCCCACTTCGCTTG
>JAHFMA010000063.1 GCA_023264475.1 Candidatus Parcubacteria bacterium
GCGGCAGGGCCCGGGATGGCGGATAAGTCCGTAGACTTGCCTTGGGTATTGTAGAATCCGATGCTTTGGTAGCTGACGAATCCAGGCTTCTGGTCATCGGAGCTTATGGTGAGCTTGAGCACATCGCCATGCCCGCCCCCGTCAGTGGGAGCGAACGGGTCGGCGACCGTAGTGAACCCATTGGGCGCATAACGATCGGTCGTCCACGTCCGATGGAAGCCGCCATCGAAATTATCGATGACTTGGGCTCGAACAGATAGTATCGAAGCGGCGGCGCAGAGCGTCCCCGCGAGTAACAAACGGTATTTCATTTTCATAGAACACAGGCTGTGGTTGATGCATAGCCCTAGCAACGTGCCAGGACAGTGCCAAACCCTAACATATTATCTGCAAAATGACAATACTACGCTCTATATCTCAGCGCGCAGTCTCTATGAGCCGGCCGCTTTTGCTGTCGAATTTGAGATACTTGCTCGCACCCACAGAAGGCGCTTCGGTCATAGGATCAGTCTCGCGCCTCTCCGCGTAGTTGAATATAGCCGTGCCGTTGCGGATCTCGGTGGCCTGTGGCGCGATGCGATCGCCAAGGAAGACGGCGTTGGTGCCGATGTATCCGGAAGGCGTCCTGATGGCAGCCACAGCATAGAAAAATATGCCTGTTCCTCCCCCGCTCTGAGTGACGATGAACGCGATGTCCGGCGATCCGTCGCCGTTGAGGTCACCTGTGGCTTCATTGCCGAAATAGTCGGTATCAACAGTAGCTGCGGATCCCGGAGCGGCCGCTTCAGATTCGTGTCCCGCGACCAGGTGCACAGATTCGCCTTCGATGGTATATGTAGCGTCTTTGTAGCTCGCAACGGCAGGAATATCAGATGGCTTGGAGCCGCTCTGAGCGGTCTTGGCTGGGGCCGATACGGACGGAAGGCTCTTCTCGGGGATGCTTCTCCAGAGATACCAACCGGCCACCGCGACGATCACGATCAGAAAGATGATTTTCTTCATGACTAAATGATACCACAGCTATCCGAGGCAATCAGTATAAAAATGCGCTTCGGGGATATCCTTGAGGATGCTAGCGGGTTCTTGATCCAACGATAGCTGTCCGGCATGAAGGTCATGCACAGCGGCAGCCTTGGCAGGCCCAAAGACGAAAGCGTATGCCGCTCGAATGCGTCGGAGCATGCGGGGCGTCAAGGTGATCCGAGTGAACTTCTCATCAGTATGCGATGCGGCCGCGCCTGGGGCGTTGATGGCCGGCGAATGCGGCAACATGCCGGCAATATGACCGTCAGCACCCATGCCGAATTGACCGATGATGATATCCGCCGCCACGAAAGCCTGTTCTATCTCTGCAGACCATCGTAAGACTGTCTCATCTAGATGCTCTCCGCCAAGGATTGGGATCGTCCTGACTCCCGTGAAGTCGAACCCCGCCTCAATCATCTGTTGCCAATTGGAATCCTTGTGGCCGAGCGGTCCGTAGCGCTCGTCTGTCTCCGAAATGACGAGATGTGCGAGCGACTCAGGGGCTACAGAACGACGGACTTCATTCATGACTGAGACTGCTATGGGGACATTGGAGCCGCCGGCGATGAGCCAAAGGACCTGCTTGCCTCCGGTGAGCTCTTGGGCGAGGCGCGCAGACAGATCGGCTATGCCTATCTTGGGGGTATCGGTCTCGATGAATCTGATCATGATCTGATTATAGCAATATACGAGGGCATCAAAAAGCTAATCATGGTAATATTGTCTCATCATGAAGGTTCTCATCGTCGAAGACGACTTCTATATCAGCCGGATGTTCGGCCGGGCTTTCAAAGACTCCGGTTACGAGCTCGAACTGGCTGGAGACGGCGCTATCGCTTGGCATGCCCTTTCTAGCGGAGATATCCCCGCAATCGTCCTGCTCGACGAACGCATGCCCAATATGGACGGCGAGGCACTCCTCAAGAAGATGAAAGCCGATGACAAGCTCAAGGATCTGCCAGTCATCGTGCTGACCAACCAGAGCTTGGACAAAGGAGAGAAGAACTATCTCTCGCTCAATGCAGATATGTATCTGGTCAAGATGGACCACCCTCCTCAAGAAGTAGTCAAGATCACTGGCGAGCTCCTAGCCAGCCGCCAAGCCAAGAAGAAGTAGCCAATCTTAGCGATGAGCACAACCGGCCCAGCAACAAGGCCGGCGCATCCCGCCGCGAAGCTTCGAAAGCGCCTTCTCGATGCGGATGCCCCGAGTCTCTGACTTTTTGCCGGACGTGACCCAACAGATCCATTCATTGCGAGCGAGCGGCGTTATATCCTCCCATACCGCAAGCGCGGATGGATCATGCACCAGTGCCTTCCGTAGATCTAAGGGCATATGATGCACTACGCCACCGGAGATCTTCTTGTTCATAGGTCGCTATATTTTAGCATTTGCTGGGGGGCTTGGAATCGAACCAAGATAGCGAGCTTCAAAGGCTCGCGTCCTACCTTTAGACGACCCCCCAATGCGCGGAGCGCGCGCTTTATTTAACCACAAATCTTGACTACAGCCAATTCGAGGGGCAAGGCTTCGATCCTAGCCCGTTGGATGCCCTCGGCGGCTTCGAGGAGAGCTGAGAGCATGGCTGGGGCCAAGGCCTTGAGCCCGGCGGCTCGGACAATGAATTCCCAATCGTCGGGAGAGACGCGCTCTTTGACTGCCGGCTCGGACGATTTCGAATGTTGCACGAGCATGATGAAGCGAGCTTTCTCTAGAAGGAGGGTCATGAAGGTATTGATGGATACGCCGGCTTTCTCGGCTTCAGAGACGGCCTTGAGAGCCGCGTCGGCATTCTTGGCCAGAATGGCATCGAGGAAAGCATTGACTGTGCCAGCGCGAGGCGCGCCAGTGATGGCCTCGACCTCGGCGCGAGCGAGCTTCTTGTCAGGGCTGGAAGAGATCACCTTCTCGAGCATGCCCAGAGCGTCGCGGAAGGATCCATCTCCGAGGAGAGCGATCAGGTCGGCGGCTCCGGCGTCTATCTCATAGCCTTCCTTCTTGGCTACAATCGTGATCTGTTTTTGTAGGACTTCACGGCCCGGCTTCTTGAACGAGAAAGTCTGACAGCGCGAGATGATGGTCTCGGGCACCTTGTCGAGCTCGGTCGTGGCTAGGACGAAGACGACATGTGCCGGCGGCTCTTCGAGAGTCTTGAGGAGCGCGTTCCAGGCATCCTTGGAGAGCATGTGGACCTCGTCGATGATATAGACCTTGAATGGGGACGAGAACGGCAGAGCCGAGACGTGCTCGCGGAGCTCACGGATGTCGTCGATGCCGCGGTTGGAGGCGGCGTCGATCTCGTATATATCCTCGTCAGCCGCGCCAAGGGCTTTGGCCAAGAGGCGGGCCACGGTGGTCTTGCCGGTGCCGCGCGAGCCCGAGAAGAGGTAGGCGTGGGCG
>JAHFMA010000064.1 GCA_023264475.1 Candidatus Parcubacteria bacterium
GGTCGGCGAGCGAGAGCCAATTCTGCTCGATCTCGCCGTCGCGCACGCCAAGGCGTGAAGCTAGGCGCAATACGGGCTCCCACAGGGTGCTGTATTGGGTGATAACGACGCGCCCGTCGGTCGGCAAGGATGCGCTCACATTCTCGAGATATGCCTGCACATCCTCTACGCGACCCAAGACGTCTGTGAGGACCTTATAACCAGCACTCCCCGCGTCCTGGGGCACCAAGAAGCCAACGAAGGCCTCTAGATAGCGATAGTAGTATCTTTTCCAGAATGAGAGGCTTTGGGCGGTATGGCTGGACATGTTATCTTGCGCCCATCATAGCCGAACCTTTGGGACATTCATAGACCGTGCCGGTGATCCTGCCGGAGCGAGTCTGAAATATAGATTTGCACTTGGCAAAGAATTCGCCATAGAAGCCGCTCTCGTAGAGATGCGGCACATCGACGACTAGGTAGTGGCCTGAATATGCGGCGAACTTCTCGCGATGGCCCTCTTCGAAATCGGGCGTGGCATAGAAACGGCCGGCGTACTTCCCCATCCTCGAGAGGGTCTCGCTGCCGATATCGTTGTATGACATGACCTGCTTGACCTGGTTAGAATCGCGAATGAAGGCTGCGGCATCAGCCAGAACTGCTTGCGAGCTGCCGTTCAGCTTGCCGTGGAATAATTCTTCGGCAAAGACGGCATTATAGGTGAGGCCGATCAGGACCAAGATGATGGCGGCCGGCGCGCGCCAAGTCTTGTGGAATAGAGCGCCGGCCGCGATTACGACGCAGACGATGAACGAAGCGGCGATGAACAAGAATGAGACATAGAATCCCATCGGCCCTGAACCACCTGTAAGCGGCGTGAGGATGTTCCAGTGTCCATGAAGGACGCGGCCAAACCATTCGGTCTTCGGATAGAGCGCGGCGACGGTTTGGGGCAGAAAGTTCAGAGCGACCAAAAGGATCGATACGACTAAGCCGCCGAGGAGAGATATGTTCAGTATCGGAGCGACATTCGGAAGACGCGAAGGCGTCTGAGACTGAGGCGCGGCGTCAGCAGACGCCGACGCCGGTCGCGGAGAGGCTGAATATGTCTCTCCTCGGCGGCGTTTGAATTCTTGATCCAAAATGACGCCGACGATTGCGGCAAGAGGCACGATCGCGAACATCAGATATTTATCGAGCGCGCCACGTGAGAAATCGAAGAGCACGAAGTAGAACGCGCCGCCGGCCAATAAGTAGAGCCAAAAGACCAAGGTCTTCTTGACCGACTCGCAGTCGGACCAGAGGAGCGGCACCAGCATGAGCGGCGAGAGATAGTAGAGCGCCTTCACGCCTTGCACAGCGATCTGCATCCAATTCCTGCCTCCGTCGGTGAATTGATTGGCGTGGGTCAGCATGAAATGGATGCTGAAAGCTGGGTAGACCCGCTGGATGAGGTACAGGAGGCCGATATAGACGGCGCCGAATAGTCCCATCCCGAGGCCGCTCAAGATCCCCTTCTTGACTAGCTTGTTGTGGCGATTGTTCCAGAGATAATCGAGCACGATCGCGCCAACGACCAGGATGAAGCTCAGTTTGACCAAGAAGCCAGCCAGGAGCGCAGCGGCCAAGAGAGCGAGCCACTTCCACGAGACCGGGCTCCACAAGCCGCGCAGGCGGTCATAGGCGAATACAGCTAGCAGGAAGAAGAACGGCAGAATGGAGCCGTCGACGTCGGCTTGGAGCGAGCCAAAGATATTGTAGAAACATGTCGCAAAAAGCAGGACCGACCACATAGCTGCCCCGCGGCCGGCGCGGTGTCTGACCACGAAGTATAGGAGGACGCCAGCGCCGGCCGAGAACAAGAGCGGCAAGATGCGGAATCCATCGATACCGAATAGCTTGTAGTCCGCCACGAACAGCATCTGCATGAAGGGCGGATGTGCGAAGAAGCCTCCGGCGGTCTCGACTGTTGCCGACGATGAGACATTCTTCCACTCATCCTGATGATATGGGAGATGGATGCCGGGCAAGCGCAGGAATAAGAAAAGCGCCGTCAAGGCGGCGACGGCTAGGATCTTACGCGTACGCGCCGATAAGGCTAGAGGGATCATTTGATTTCTTTGATGAGCTCGTCAGTGAGACGGCTCAGGCTGTGGTCGCGGACCATCGTGGAGATATTGGCAGCCTTGGCGGCGCGCTCGTCTGCTGACAAAGCCAGGAAAGCTCCGAGCTTGCGAGCTAGATCTTCGGCATCGTTGTACACGAACATGAAAGCGTCATCGAGCTTGCCGCGCAAGTCATCGTTAGAAGCGAAGACGAAACAGCCGCAAGCCATAGCCTCAAAGATCGTCTTGTCGTACATGCCATTGGGCGAAAGGTTGATGAAGATCTGATGCGCAGAATATACCGCTGGAGTCTTGCGATTCGGCACGCCAGCGAAGAATTTGACCCTGTCGCCGATCTTGGCCTCGGCTACTTGGGTATGCAGGAGCACAGCATAAGCCTCTTCCCCAGCCGGCGGATTGCCGTATATATCCATGCTGAACTGCACGCCAGCATCCTTCATGGTCTCGGCGGCTTGGATCAGGGTCTGGATATTCTTGGACGGAGAGAGACGGCCCAAAGACAGGATCGAGCTCGGCACTCGACGCACGGATGGGTCGGTGAAAAATGCCGAGGTATCCACACCGACCGGCATGAAGCGCGTCTTCTTGAAACGAGCGGTATATGAGTAGCGCGAGGTACAGAAGATCTTGGTGCAAAATACGGAAGACAAGTCGGTGAGCGCCGAGCCGGCATAGTGGTTGCGCCACATATAGACGCGCTTGCCGAGGAGCTTCCACAGCCAGCCAGCCGAGAGGACATATTCCTGATTCATGTGCACGAGGACGGCGTCGTAGCGATTGGCGTAGCGGATCGAGAAATAGAAGAGCAGGAAGACATACTTGGCGGTGTTCTTCCACTTCTCTTTGCCTAGCGAGAGCACCGCGACATTGCCCGGCAGGTCATAATCCCCTTTTTGCAGGCAGACCACGACCACAGACTTGAGGCGCTTGGAGAATTCTTCCACCCAGCGATGCATGAAGCCGAGCACCGAGTCGGAGCGGTCCATCTTCTGGGTTATGATGAGTAGTCTCATTTGTTCTTGAATATGAAAGCGCGGTAGACCAAGAAGCTCTCGACAGCGATGAGAATGCTGGTCACGATCTGTGCCGCAATATAATGCATGCTCGTATGCTGTACGAATAAGTATATCAGGCCCGTGTTCAAAGCGAGATTGGTGCCGGTGACCGCCAGATAGACCAGGGCTTGGCTGTGGACGCCGTCCATGGCGTGGTCCTGGAAGGTGAAGAACTTCTGCAGGACAAAGCTGACTACAAAGGCGACCAGGAAGGCCAAGATCG
>JAHFMA010000065.1:0-1417 GCA_023264475.1 Candidatus Parcubacteria bacterium
AGTCGTCCCCATGTTGAAGATCAGACTGCAGCGCACTGGCCGCAAGCACGAACCCACCTTCCGGGTGGTTTTGACTGATTCCAAGAACGGCCCGAAGAGCGGCAAATACCTCGAGAATCTAGGCTGGTACGATACTCGCCGCAAGAACACTCTCGATCAGTTCGAGACCGAGCAGATCAAGCACTGGATCTCCAAGGGCGCTCAGCTTTCTCTCACTCTCCACAATTTCCTCGTCCATAACAAGCTCATCGAAGGCAAGAAGCTGAATGCTCTCCCCAGGAAGTCTCCGATCAAGAAGGAAGGCGAAGCAGCCCCGGCTACAGCTTCTGCTGCTCCGGCCCCTGCCGCCGAAGCCGCTCCTGCTCCAGTTGCCTCTACTCCTGCCGCCAACTAAGCCCTCACCTCTCGTTTGACGGCATATCCACATCTGCTACAATTTCAGCAGTACAGCGTCGTTGCCTGTACGAATTAAAAGCCAGCACTAAATACCACCATGCCATCAGATCAGCAATTCCTAGAATTCGTAGTCAAAGCGCTCGTCGAAGACCAGAATGCCGTCAAGATCACCCGCACCGTCGATGAGATGGGCGTCCTCCTCACGCTCGATATCTCTGCAGCCGACATGGGCAAGATCATCGGCCGTCAGGGCAATACCGCCAAGTCCATCCGTACGCTCCTGCGCGTTGTCGGCATGAAGAACAACTCTCGCGTCAACCTCAAGATCAACGAGCCGGTCGGTGGCCTCCGTTCCGCTGAGTTCGCCGCGGCCAATGAGTCTGCCGCTACTTCCGCTTCAGCTCCTGCACCTGTGCCAGCTCCTCGCTTCTCCACTCAGTCAGCTTCCAAGACCGTGGACGAGGCCATGGCTGATCTCAAACTCGAATAGCGCACCGATTATTCTCGCTAGTACGTATAGATAACAAATGAAAACAGCAATCACTATTGGTGTCCTCGCAGTGTTCGCGATTGGCGCTTCTTTCATCGTATTCCGACAGCCTTCGGCTCCGGTCGGCTTTCCTAGCAAGACATCTGCCGGATCCGAGTCGATCAATCCTCAAGCGACAGGAGGCCAGACCGGCGGCACGAATGCCGGCACAACCGCCAAGTCCTATACGCTCGCTCAAGTCGCCGCGCACAACAGCGGCACGAGTTGCTGGACCACTATCAATGGCAAAGTCTATGACGTCACTGCTTGGATCAGTCAACATCCAGGCGGAGCACAGGCCATCCTCAGCCTCTGCGGTATCGATGGTTCTGCTGCCTTCAATGGTCAACATGGTGGCCAGCGCCGTCCGGCCAGCGAACTCGCCAGTTTCATGATCGGTGATCTCGCAGGATCCTCCGCTGGCGCGTCAGCGAGCGGCTCGGTCACTATTCCTGCCGGTACCTCTGTTAATTCTACTCAAGACGATGACTA
>JAHFMA010000065.1:1427-3374 GCA_023264475.1 Candidatus Parcubacteria bacterium
CTAAACTCTCTCGTTACGCCCCTATCGTAGTGCGCATAGGCTTGAGCCTAGTCTTCTTGTGCTTCGCATACTTCCAATTCTCCAACCCTATGCAATGGACGGGTTTCGTGCCCAAGGCCGTCTCCGGTGTATTCGGCATGAGCTCGGTCGTCTTGGTCATGCTCAATGCTTGGTTCGAGCTCGTCGCTGGCCTGGCTCTCATAACCGGCTTCCAGACGCGCATCGTTTCGCTATTGCTCGCTCTCCATCTATTCGGCATCGCCGCGACGATCGGATTTTCGCCGCTCGGCGTACGCGACATCGGCCTCTCTATCGCTACACTTTCGATATTCTTGGCTGGCGCTGACTTCCTGACCTTGGATGCTTGGTTTGCCGCCAAGAAGTCTGCTACTGTCCCGAATCTCTAGCTTCTGCTAGAGTGCTCGCATGATCACTTTCCACGTCATCACGCTTTTCCCGGAGAGCCTTTTGTCGTACCTAGAAGCCTCGATCGTGAGGCGGGCAGGGGAGAAGGGCCTCATCGCCGTGAAATGCTACAACCCGCGCGATTACGTGGTGCTTCCTAAAGGCAAGAAGGCCAATTATGCCGATCGTCGCGTGGACAACCGTCCTTATGGTGGCGGCCCCGGTATGGTCATCGAGGCTATGCCTGTCGTGAAGGCCATAGAAGATGCCGTGGGCAAGAAGCTCAAAACCGCCGCCAGCAAGAAGAAGGTCAAGATCCTCTTCTTCAGCCCAGGCGGCAAGCAGTTCTCCAATGTCGCCGCAGATTCATTCAAGGGATATTCTGATATCGTGCTCATCTCCGGACGCTATGAGGGCATCGATGCACGCGTCAACAAGATCTTCAAGACCGAAGCTCTCTCGGTCGGTCCATACACTCTGACCGGCGGCGAACTTCCTGCCATGATCGTCATTGATGCCGTCACACGCCGCCTGCCGGGAGCGCTGGGCCATGATTCTTCGATTGAAGAGCTGCGCATCGCTAGCTCGGATGTCTATACGCGCCCCGAGATGATTGAATACAAGGGTAAGAAGTATAAGGTGCCCAAGATACTGCTCACAGGCCATCATGCCAAGATCGACGAGTGGAAGCTGAAAGGGAAGAAGTAGGATTCACCATATCACGACACATTTTTGCGCGGCTGTGAGCTTGCCCGCGCTTTTTTTGTTCTGATAAAATACCCGTAACACGAATTTCTAATTGGCGGAGCCATACTTGTCGGTCTCTGCATCTAGGGCGCAAGGTTTAGCAATTAAATAATTAACTTTACTCATGAGGACCATGACTATTTCACCGTTGCAGAGCGATTATGTGACAAAAGGGGAGTTTGATGGGTTTGCTGAGGAGATGTATGACTTTCGTGATGAAATGTATGAGATGAGGGATAATGCAGAAGATTTTCAAGATTCTGCTAAGAATCAAGTTACAAGAATTGAAGATATGGTCATTAGGGTTGAAGGTAATATTACTGAGATTGACGATGGCTTATCAAGGCTCGACAAAAAAGTAGATTCAAATCATGACGAAGTGATAACCATGGTCAGTGGTATTTCTACACAAGTCGATGGACTTTCTAGTAAGATTGATACTTTGTCTGGCAGAGTATCCAATCTCATTGGTATTGTAGGCGAAATACGTTTTGCAGTTACATCAAATATCAAAAAATAAAATGATTAGCGAGCTAAAAGCGGGTGTTAGTAAAGGTTACATTGACTATGTTAGGAAAGGGGCTATTGAAAAAGCGCTAAAGGCTCCTGAAGATGTTGGCGAAAGAAACAGGCTAATTAAATGGTATTCACGGATTCACTCGTCTGATCCAGAAGTCGTAGCCAAGCTCTTCAGAAAGGAATGGAAGCAATTCGATAGATTAATTGAGAGCAGTGAGGATAAAGCAAAACTCAAGAAAAAATTCGGCATCAGATAACCCATCTAATAAAAAGCGA
>JAHFMA010000018.1 GCA_023264475.1 Candidatus Parcubacteria bacterium
GTCGCTAATGCCGTCTTCCAGGCTGTTGATACCATCGGCCTGCCGGAGGCTCGGATCAATCTGGCTCACGGCGTCGCATACTTAGCTATGGCCGCGAAGGATCGCTCTGCCTATGACGCATATGCCGAAGCGCTTGCCGATGTACAGAAGACCGGCAATCTACCTATTCCTCTCAAGATCCGTAACGCGCCGACCAAGCTCATGAAGGAGCTCGATTATGGTAAAGGCTATGAGAAATACGACAAGACCGGGTATTTGCCCGAGAAGCTGAAAGGGAAGAAATATCTCAAGAAGCCTGAGAAATAGCGCTACGGGCAAGGCTTATCTATAGTATTGACGAAACGCCATAAAAGGCGTATAATTGTCCCCAGCAGGTGAGGGATTTTTAGATCACTGAAATAACAAAAACGGCCGGCGTCGCAAGCTGACCGGCTCAACAACCAAAACAAGGAGGCTCGTAATGAGCTCAAATCTGATTCTGAAAAGCGGGATCCACATCGCTGGAGTCCCTGTCACGTGTGGCTATCCGCAAGATCACTCGCGTCCGCCGCTCACAGTCGTGTTCGTTCACGGCATGTTCGGGAGTAGCAAGCACTTCGAGAAATGGATGGTCCAGACGGTCGAGGCCGGCTTCAATGCCTGTGCGATCGAGATGCCATCAGGCAAAGGCACCTCATTCGAGGACCAGCTGTCTGATGTCGAGACGGTGATCAGAGAGATCCGTGTGAATAGCAAGGACCACTCGATCATCCTCGTCGGACACGCTTCCGGCGGGCTCGTCGCTCAAGCGCTCTGCTCGAGACATGAAGGCTTGGTAGACGGCCTTGTGCTAGTGGCTAGCGCCGCTCCCCAAGGTATCCGTCAAGTCGCCTCGTTCTGGTATCATCCGCGCTATCTCTGGGCCTCGTTGACCGGCAAGCTCTTCACTCTGCTCGATCGGCACGCATTGGATTATGTGCTGAACATGTATTGTGATGCAGAAGGCAAGGAGCTCCTCAGCGAGTTCAAGCCCGAATCTGGCAGACTGCTTCGCGACATCGCCATGGGCGTGAAGGTCGGCAAGATATATCACTGCAAAGCTCTGATCGTATACGGCGCCCATGATCGCATGGCGCCCCCGGAAGCTCAGGTCGAGCTATCGGAAAGATACGACTTCGATGTCTTCGAGGCTGACTACGGACATATGATCCCAGTTGAGGATAACGGAGATGTCTTCGCCAAGATCAGATCAATGGCGATCGGCGTCGTTTGCCACAAGCGTCGTCAGCTCAATCGAGCGATGAGCGGCGCTCTGAGGAAATAGGCCGATACAAAAAACTCAAAGCCGTCAGGTTCAACCTGGCGGCTTTTTCATTCATGCTTTTTATTCCTGCCTATTTGCGCGAGAGGCTAGATGGCGAAATTTGCCGCTTCTTCCGGACTTTTGACCCAGTGAATGCGGGCGTCCTTCTTGAACCACGTCTTCTGGCGCTTGGCGTATTGCCATATCCTAGTATTGAGGAGGGCGATCATGCTCTCCCGATCGAGCTGGCTCTGGAGATGCTGGGCCATGTAGCGATATTCCAGGCCGAGCTCGTCCATGCGCTCGTATGAGAGGCCGGCTTCGTGGAGCTTGCTCGCTTCGTCGATCATGCCAGCATCGAGGCGAGCGGTGAGGCGAGCGCGAATGCGATCGCGCAAGGTAGCGTCAGGAAGGGCGATGCCGATGAGCGTAGCGTCGTATTTTGGGTCTGCGGGTTGGACCAAGGCTGGCACGGAGCCGAGCGAGCGGACGATCAGGATGGCGCGCGAGAGGCGGCGCTTGTTCTTCATGTCTATGGTCTTGGCGCGCTCTGGATCTAGCCTTTGTAGCTCAGTGAAGAGCTCCTCGACGGTCTTGGCCTCGAGCTCCTTCTGGGCCTCGGTGTCGGACTCGACTTCCGGGAAACCGAGGTCATCGACGAGAGCGGAGATATAGAAGCCGGTGCCGCCGCAGACGATGGGGAGCTTGCCGCGCGAGACGATGTCGGCGATCGCGGCTTCGGCGGCCTTCTTCCAGTCCATGGCTGTGAAGCGCGTCGCTGGGTCGGCGATGTCGAGGCAGTGATGAGGCACGCCCTGCATCTCTTCGGCTGTGACCTTGCCGGTGCCGATATCGAGGCCTTTGTAGACCTGGCGCGAATCAGCGGAGATGATCTCGCCGTTGTGCTTCTTGGCCATCTCTACGGCCGCGCCGCTCTTGCCGGAAGCGGTCGGACCTAGGATCACGATGAGTTTGGGTTTTGCGGACATGTGAGGACAGTAGCAGAGAACCTGCTTAATCTCAATCAGGATCGATCTGTGCCGGGAGGGAGAATCGAACTCCCATGGATTACTCCGCACGATTTTGAGTCGTGTGCGTCTACCAATTCCGCCATCCCGGCGCGATGGGGACAGTCTACAATAATCTGTGATAAAATACACGCATGTCATCATATGTGAACGATGCGATCTTCTGGGTGGAAGTCGAGAAGGTCTCGCCCAACCCCTATCAGCCGCGCCGCGAATTCGACCAATCTGCGCTCCAGAGCCTCGCTGATTCTATCCGTATGTACGGCGTGCTCCAGCCGCTAGTCGTCACCAGGAAGGAAGTCTTCCGCGACGATGGAGGCATGAATGTGGAGTACGAGCTCGTCTCCGGCGAGCGCCGCCTCCGCGCCTCCAAGCTGGCCGGCATCGCTCAGGTCCCTGTCCTCATCAGGAGCGGCGAGCAGGATGCCCAGCTCAAGCTCGAGATGGCCATCATCGAGAACCTCCAGCGCGAAGACCTCAATCCGGTTGACCGTGCCCGTTCCTTCGAGCGTCTGGCCAAGGAATTCGGCCTCAAACAGGCTCAGATCGCCGACAAGGTGGGCAAGAGCCGCGAATACGTGTCCAACTCGCTTCGCATCCTGTCCTTGCCTGATGAGATGATCACGGCGCTGGAGGAAGGCAAGATTTCCGAAGGCCATACTCGCCCGCTCCTCATGCTCGTAGACAAGCCGGAAGAGCAGGTCGTCCTCTTCAAGGAGATCATGGCCAAGAAGCTCACCGTGCGCGAAGCTGAGTCGCTCTCCCGCCGCGTCGCCACTGAGCGCATCCGCAACAAGGCCAAATATCTGGACCCTGCCATCATCGAGCTGGAGAAATCCTTCACCGAATCTCTCGGCACCCGCGTCAGGATCGAGAAGAGCAAAGAGGGCGGCACGGTGACCATAGACTTCTTCTCGCCTGACGATCTGCGCGTCCTCCTCGAGAAGATCAATCACATCGAGGCGGCCAAGGGCGCTCCCGGTGCGCCGGCTACAGCCCCGATCGCCTCGCCACAAGTCTCCGCTGTCACGATAGATGATCGTGCTCCTGCCGATGCCGCTTCGGCGCAAGAGAACGACGACATCTATTCGCTCAAGGATTTCTCTCTATAAATAAAAAACCGCGTCCCTATGGGCGCGGTTTGAAGATATCCTTGTCAGACTACGCCGCATTGGCGTTTGATCCCGAGGATGAGATGAGCCATATCGATTCCCATAAACGAGCCGACGAACGTCCGATGGCTGATGCCGCTCCAGTTGAGCGAATTCACAGGGCCCGGCGTCTCGCTAAGGATCACGATAGGCGTCAGGGTAAAGTCGATCCTGTGCACTCTGCGGGAGCGAAGCTCCAACAAGAAGTCCTGGATCCTGTGCCGTTGCGGGCATTCGAGCGGTTCGATGATAACGATCGACTCGATGCTAGCAAAACTAGCCTCATCTCGAACATATCTGATGGCTTCGTCGAAGCCGACAGTGTAATCGTATGCGCATAGCGTACCGGTCGCGCTATCGATAGACGTCATGATCTCCTTGGACAGATCGATGGAAGAGTCGCTCCCATCTCCGATCAGCAATAGCTTCTTTCTCGTGCTCACGTTGCCTCCTTTGTTTTGAAATGCTGTGCCGTTCTTGATATTTGCAGGTCGAGGGCGTGTCGTCAAGGGCCTCTCGCATAATAAAAAACCGCATGCTTTTGAGGGCATGCGGCTTGAAGGTAACGAACTGCTCAATCCTGTGATGTCTGGATCGCAGGCTTGTGCAAGGCTTGGTCCAACAGGAACGTCAGATCTTGGATCCTGAAGGGCTTGTCCAACATATATGTGGTCAGGCTCTCCAGCTCGGCATGGGAGTAGTCTCCGATATCGCCGGCCATGAAGATGATCGGCGTCGGACGATACTTGCTGGATTTCATGACATCCAGAGCCAGATCGACTCCGCTATATTGATCTTTCAATCCACAGTTGTAGGTCACTTCTGTGACCACAGCCTTGATCTCGGAATCTGCGATGTATAGCTTGTAGGCTTCTTCGCCACTGCAAGCTGATAGGACGTGGTATCCCAAGGGGGTAAGAGCGCTTACCAACAGCTCGTTTATCTCTCGACTGCCATCTACGACTAGTATCTTTGTCATTTCAAAAGGACTTCTCGTTGTGTTGTGTGCTGGCAAGCTGCAGGGGACCCGCAACTACCCAGCTCTGATAACATGTTATCAGATTATTTCCTAGTAGTCAAGGGTAAATCTCTCGCCTGAATCGGCATCAGCTCTTGGTCGTTTTCTTCTTGAAGCCTCTAGGCTGTTTTGGGATGGCGAGCATCTCAAGGGCGCGCTCGAGGGTGATGGTATAGACGTCGTCGGGCGCCTTGATAGAGCGGAAGTCAGCGTCGCGTACGACATATGGGCCGAAGCGGCCGATCGAGGCGGTGACCTTGGTGCCGGTCTTGGGGTCGTTGCCGAGGTCGCGCGGCACAGAAAGATACTTGAGCGCGTCCGCGATGGTGACGAGCGAAGGGTCCATGGTCCTAGGGATCGAAGCCATCTTGGGTTTGACCGCTTTGAGAGCCTCTGGCACAGCAATTTCCTCCGCTCCCTTGACCTTTTTCGCCTTCTTGACCTTGGCAACCTTCTCTGGCTTCAACCCCAACTGGACATACGGACCGAAACGGCCGTTCAGCACGAAGATCGGCAGGCCGGTCGTCGGATCATTGCCGATCGGCGAGTCCTTCTTGAATTCATGTCCATCGAGCGTGAGAGCGCCGTTGCAATCCGGGTAGCGCGTGCAGGATAGGAATTTGCCGTTCCTACCCAGCTTGATCTCCATGGGCGAGGTGCCGCACTTGGGGCACTTGAATTTGGGGTCGGCGGCGCCGAGATTGGTGGCCTTGGCGAGCTTCTCCTTGGATTTGACCTCCTTCTGGAAAGGCTTATAGAAATCAGAGAGGACTCTGGCATACTCGTGAGTGCCGTCGGCGATGCCGTCGAGCTTGTCTTCCATATCGGCCGTGAAAGTGTCGCTGATATACGCGGCTAGGTTATCTTCCAGGAATGTGGAGACCACGTCGCCGGTGTCCGTAGGCTTCAAGGATTTGTTCTCCTTCTCGACATAGCCGCGGTCCTCGATGGTCTTGCAGATCGAAGCGTACGTAGATGGGCGGCCGATGCCGCGCTTTTCGAGCTCCTTGATGAGGCCGGCCTCGGTATAGCGCGGAGGCGGCTGAGTCTGCTTCTCGTCGGCAATGACAGCGTCTGCCGAGGCGAGCGTGAGCTTCTCGCCCTTGGCGCATTTGGGGAGATTGAAGTCCTCACCGACAGACTCTGGGTCGGCTTTGAGCCAACCATCGAAGAGGACGCGCGAGCCGTTGGCTTCGAAGACCGGCAGAGAAGCGCTCTCTACGTTGGCTGAGATCTTGGTGCGGGCCATAATGGCGTCGGACATCTGCGAGGCGACGGCGCGCTGCCAGATCAGGCGATAGAGCTTCTTCTGCTCGTCATTGAGGCCGGCTGATTCCTTCTTGAAATGAGAAGGACGGATGGCTTCGTGGGCTTCCTGGGCATTCTTGGACTTGGCGGTGAACTTACGGAAAGATAGATACTTGTCGCCGTACTGCTTCTTGATGACTTCGCCGATCTGATCGAGGGCCTGTTGGCCGAGATTGGTAGAGTCGGTGCGCATATAGGTGATGTGGCCAGCTTCGTAGAGCTTCTGGGCGATGCCCATGGTGCGAGAAGGAGTGAAGCCGTAGCGAGTGCTCGCGGTCTGCTGGAGAGTGGACGTGATGAAAGGCGCTCGCGGAGAGCGCTTCTGTTCGGACTCCTCTATATCGGTGATGTGCCACTTCTCCTTCTGGGCTGCGGCGAGGATGGCGTCGACCTCCTTGCGGTCGCGCGGCTCGACGGAGCAGGTAAGAGCTACGGGCTCCTCGGCGGCGGTATTGAACATGCCAGAGATGGCCCAATAGGTCTCAGGCATGAAGGCGCGGATCTCGCGCTCGCGTTCCATGATGATGCGAAGCGCGGGCGATTGGACGCGTCCGGCGGAGAGGCCATAGCGGACTTTCTTCCAGATGATGCCGGAGAGGTCGTAGCCGACGAGGCGGTCGAGTACGCGGCGGGCTTCTTGGGCTTGGCGGAGATGCTGGTCGATCTGGCGCGGGTGCTCGAGAGCGTCGTTCACGGCTTCCTTGGTGATCTCGTGGAAGGTGATGCGCTCCATGCGCTTCTTGACGTCTTTGCCCAAGCTATCCTTGAGCACTTCGGATATGTGCCAAGCGATGGCTTCGCCTTCGCGGTCCGGGTCGGTCGCGAGGATGATCTCGTCGGCCTTGCGTGCTTGCGCGGTGATGTCGTCGATGATCTCTTGCTTCTTGGGCACGATCTCGTAATGCGGTATGAATCCGCCTTCTATGTCGATAGCCTTCTTGCTGGACTTGGGGAGGTCGCGGATATGGCCAACGGAAGCGCGCACGACGAAGCCGTCCCCGAGATATTTGGAGATGGTCTTGGATTTGGAAGGGGACTCGACGATGACTAGCTTCATTGGGGTTAGTATTACACGATTAAGAGAGAAAGGGCAAAAACTGGGGATGGAAAGTGTGAGTCAAGCACAAACAATTAAAGAGGGCTGTTGCGACGAAATTTTGTTGATCGACCGGGGGCAATGCGTCTACCCGACATCGCTGATGCAGAAAATCCTGAAGGCTCATTTTGTGTCGCACAATATTTTGTCGTCCAAAACTAACCTTATGTTGCAAGGGTAATACGGCAATGCTTTTTCGATTGTGTACATGAAGTTTTGAGCAGGATGCAGTATGTTGCACCTGCCACAAAAACCTGCCACCAACCAAAACTCCTTAATTGTTGAAGTCCAACCACTAATACATATTTCCATTTGCTAGCTTATACATCATATCCTCCATTTTTATTAGTCCTTTTATTTCCAACAGTGACAGCTTTTCATTCAGCGTCTGTATCGGCATTTTCAATTGATCCTTAATGGATGTTGCCGTTTGTTCCTCTAATGATATTAGATCCAGAATTGCTCTCGACTCCTTATCTATATTAAGGACAGTGTTCGCGACCTGATCATTTTCTGTAGGTTCAAAGCCCAATTCTCTCAGTACATCAGCGGCACAAGTTATTAGTGCCGCGCCGCTACGGATGAGCATATGTGGCCCATACGATTGCTTCGCGCTGATATGTCCAGGCACTGCCAATACATCTCTACCCATATCCTCGGCGTGTTTGGCAGTCATAAGCGATCCGGATCGTTTTCCTGCTTCTACTATTAATGTTGCATGCGACAATGCTGCCATGAGCTCGTTTCTCACAGGGAAGGCCCACTTACCAACAATGTCATCAGATTTCCACGGAGAGACGACTGCGCCGCCACTATCTATTATTCGTCGTGCCAATTCTTTATGCCTAGGCGGATATATCTTATTCCACGCCAAGCTCGAGCCGGGGAAAGCCACGCAGTGGAGGCCGGCTTCGAGCGCGGCCATGTGCGCGATGCTGTCGATGCCGATCGCTAGACCGGAGACTATCGATATCGGGTAGCCGCGCAGGCCGGAAATGATCCGATTCACGGCATCGCGTCCATAAGTTGTCCATTTTCTGGACCCGATCACGCATAGATACTTGTAATGCGCCGGCGCGGGGAAGCATCCGCGGACATAGAGCTTGGGCGGCGGATTCTTCATATTGCGCAGGGTCGGTGGATAAGCAGAAAGAGCGATCTCACGGATTTCTTCGTGCATTTGATGGTCGTTATGAGGCAGGAATGATAAGGCGGACGAAAAATGGCGCTCGAGGCGCCATGGCAGTGCGCACAGTCTACCACTTTTTTTGGCGGGCGATAATTGCTATGATAGTGTCACTATATGCTGGATATCAGATTCATCAGGGAGAATAGGGACCTCATCGCCGCCGCAGCCAAGAAGAAGCACGTAGCCTTCGACGTAGACGAGCTCATCGCCGCCGACGACAAGCGCCGTTCGCTCATGGCCGCCGCCGAGAAGGGCCGCGCCGAGCAGAATGCCGCCAGCGCCAAGATCGCCGGTACGATCACCGCTGAAGACCGCGCCAAGCTCCTCGCCGATATGAAGCTGGTCAAGAATGACCTCGAAAAGACCGAGCTCGAGCTCAAGGACCTGATGAAGGTCTGGCAGGATCTCATGCTCCGCGCGCCGAACATCCCCGATATGTCCGTTCCCGACGGCGACACGGACAAGGAGAACAAAGAGATCAAGCATTGGGGAGACAAGCCGGCTTTCTCATTCCCGCCCAAAGACCATGTCGAGCTCATGACAGCTCTCAAGATGGTGGACTTTGAGCGCGGCTCCAAGGTCCATGGCTTCCGCGGCTACTATCTGACCGGTGACGGCGCTCGCCTCTGCTTCGCTATCTGGCAGTATGCCATGGAATTCTTCGGCGGCCGTGATCTGGTGCCGGTCATCCCGCCGACTATCGTCCGCAAGATCAATCTCTATGGCACCGCGCACCTGCCGGGCGATGTCGAGGACTTCTATATGACTCAGGACGGCGATGCGCTCGCCGGCACCGCCGAGGTCCCGCTCATGGGCATGTATGCCGAGGAGACGCTCGGCGCCGAGGAGCTCCCCAAGCGCTTCTTGGGCTTCTCGCCTTGCTACCGCCGCGAAGCCGGCGCACACGGCAAGGATGTTCGCGGCCTCATCCGCGTCCACGAATTCTACAAGTTCGAACAGCTCGTGATCTGCGAGGCCAACCATGAGACTTCGGTCAAATATCACGAAGAGCTCAACCGCAACACCGAGGAATTCATCGAGTCTCTGGGCATCCCATATCGCACGGTCCTCAACTGCGGCGGCGACCTCGGTCTCGGCCAGGTCAAGAAATACGACATCGAGCTCTGGGTCCCCAAGGAGGGCACATATCGTGAGATCTCTTCGGCCTCAT
>JAHFMA010000066.1 GCA_023264475.1 Candidatus Parcubacteria bacterium
TGAGAAAAATCCCATAGGTATGGCTGACTCTATCATAAGGGTCCTATCTTATCCACACCTTTTGTCTTCTTGAACATACATAGCGTATATGCTATATTATATGCCACATAACTAAACATACGCCTATGCCAAAAGACCAATCCTTAGCCCAGATCGGCGCATTCATCGCCAAGATCCGCGAAGAGCGCGGCCTCACCCAAGCCGACTTGGCCAAGAAGATAGACACCACTCAGAGCGTCATCGCCCGCATCGAGAAAGGCGAACAGAACCTGTCCGCCAAGACCCTCGCCTCGATCAGCAAAGCGCTAGATCGCGAGATCATCAGCCTATCCAAGGGCGGCGGCGTCAATTTCCGCATCGAGGGCGGCCACAAGCTCAAGGGAGAGATCACCGTGCGCACATCCAAGAACGGCGCGCTCGGCGTGATGATCGCTTCCCTGCTCAATCGTGGAACGACGACGATCCAGAACGCGCCGCGCATCGAGGAAGTCTACCGCATCATCGAGGTCCTAGAGTCTATCGGAGTCAAGATCGAATGGCGCAAAGACGATCTGATCATCACGCCTCCCGCCAAATTCGACCTCTCCAAGGCCGAGTATTATTCCCAAGCTCGCACTCGTAGCGAGATCATGCTGATCGGCCCGCTCGTCCATTTCTTGAAAAGCTTCAAGGTCAACCAGCCCGGAGGCTGCCGCCTCGGCTCGCGCACGGTCAAGCCATATCTCTACGCTCTAGAAGAGCTTGGCGTGAAGATCGAAACGACCTCCAAGCACTACGAGATCTCTCATGATGGCCTGAAAAAGAGCCGCACCATCGTCATGTACGAAGCCGGCGACACCGTCACCGAGACCGTGCTCATGGCCACCGCCCTCATTCCTGGCCAAACTGTCATCAAGTTCGCTTCTGCCAACTATCAGGTGCAGGACGTTTGCTTCTTCTTGGATAAATGCGGCATCAAGATCGACGGTATCGGCACCTCAACTATGACCGTGCACGGCGTAGATGCGATAGATATGGATATCTCCTACGCCCTCGGCGAAGACCCTATCGAGGCCATGTCTCTCATCACGGCGGCCATTGCCACCAAATCCGGCATCACCATCAAACGCTGCCCGATAGACTTCTTGGAATTGGAGTTGCTCAAGCTCGAGAAAATGGGCTTCAAATACAAGATCATCAATAGCTACAAAGGCGAGAATGGCCGCATCAACCTGGTAGACATAGAGACGTCACCGTCCGAGCTCAAGGCTCTAGACGAGAAGATCCATGCCCAGCCATACCCAGGCATCAATATGGACAATCTTCCCTTCTTTGCCCTGATCGGCGCTTTCGCTGAAGGCGAGACATTCATCCATGACTGGTCCTATGAGGAGCGTGCGGTCTACTACAAGGAGCTAGACAAGCTGGGTGTAGAGTCCATCCTCGCTGACCAGCACCGTTTCTATGTGAAAGGTCCGGCCAAGCTCAAGGCGGCCGAGATGGTCTGCCCTCCGGCTCTGCGCCCATCCGTCATCATCATGCTCGGTATGCTCGCCGCGCCTGGCACTTCGATACTGCGCAATGTCTACAATATCAATCGCGGCTATGAAGACCTCGCCGCGCGCCTCAATAAGCTCGGCGCCAAGATCGAGACCTTCAGAGATCTGCAATAAGAAAAGCCGCACATCTCATTGTGCGGCTCGCATACGGCGCCGAGCGATCATCTTAGCGATATGACAGCCTTTTGGGCGGGCGCGGCTTGTTTGGTATTCATGCACTTGGCGACTGCCACAAGCGCTATGGCCGTCAGAGCCAAGTACAGCAGTACGCGCCATAATGGGACCTTCTTATCGGGCTTGCCGACATATCTTATATCAGAGCTCATCTGATCTCCTTTTTGAGGTTCACTGCCTGCGAGCGGGGTGCTGTAGCAGGATCTCTAGTGTCTACGCCTAGTAATACCACCATTCGCGCATATGTCAAAGAAAAGGACGTGCTTGGTTGGCTCTCGCTTTAGCCCCCGCTTGTTGCTATAAATACCGCATGAATATCATCACGGTCATCCCACTCACCCGCTCCAAGGTGGCCGACGAGCTGTCCTACTTCACCGCCGCTGAGGTGCCTGTCGGGGCCGTGGTCTCCGTGCCCCTGCGCTCCAAGTCGATCCATGGCATCGTGACCGGCGTGCGCTCAGCCGAGGACATCAAGGCCGAGATCCGATCGGCGCCCTACGAGATACGCAAGCTAGCTCGCGTCAAAGCTAGCGCCTTCTTCCCGGCTTCCTTCGTGGAGGCTTGCCGTGAGCTCGCCCAATACTATGCATCCACCACCGGCGCGGTCATGCGCGCCCTGGTCTCGGACGCGATCCTGGACAATGCCAGCAAGATCTCGCCGCCCCTGCCGCTCCAGGCAAGCCTCATCTCCGGCACGCCCGCTCCCGACGAGACCTATGCTGTCCAAGGCGATGACGCTGACCGCCTCTCGGCTTGGCGCAGCCTCATACGCCAGGAGTTCGCCCGCAAGCGCTCGATCGCTATATACGCCCCGACTATGGAGGACGCGCGGCGCCTCTATGCCGCGCTCGAGAAAGGCATCGAAGGCTATATCTTCCTCTTGCACGGAGGCCTCACAGGCAAGAAGGCCGTCGCCGCCTGGGAAGCCGTGGCTTCGACCAATCATCCGGTCGTAGTCGTAGCCACCGGCTCTTATGCCGTCCTGCCGCGCGCCGACATCGGCACCGTCGTCATCGAACGCGAGAATGGGCGCGGTTGGGTCTCGCAACGCGCGCCGTTCATGGACCTGCGCCATGCCTTGGAAACCATCTCCCGCGGCGCGCACCGCTCCGTCTATCTCTCCGACTGCCTCCTGCGCACCGAGACCCTCTGTCGCCTGAGCGAGCACGAGATCGCCGAAGGCTCGCCGCTCAAGTGGCGCTCCATCTCTACGGCATCCGATGCGCTAGTCAGCATGCGCCAGACGCCGCCGTCGACGCCAGCGAGCAAGGAACTATCCGATGAGGCGCCGCGCTTCCGCGTGCTCTCGCCAGAGCTCATCGACCTCATCCGCCTCAATCGCGAGGACAATGCTCACATGTTCATCCTCTGCGCGCGGCGCGGCCGCTCGCCGATCACAGTCTGCGCCGATTGTGAGACTTTGGTCTCTTGCCGCCAATGCTCGGCGCCGGTCGCGCTCCACACTTCCAAAGAGACAGGCAAAAACTTCTTCCTCTGCCACAAGTGCGGCGACCGGCGCTCGGCCGAAGACCAGTGTGCGAACTGCGGAGGCTGGAGGCTGGTCCCGCTCGGCATCGGCACGGATCGCGTAGCCGAGGAGGTAGAAGCCGCCTTCCCCGGCACATCCGTCTTCAAGATCG